>JAFAKL010000234.1 GCA_019235445.1 Verrucomicrobiota bacterium
TTTAGTTTATCGTCGGCGGTCTCTTTCACCACTGAGACTACTGCGGACTGAACCCTCGCCAGGGCGATGGTAACGCTGTCCGGCACAAGCCCCGGCGCACGCACCCGACATTCCCGCCCTTTGCGAAAATCGGCGGCTTGTTCAACGGTTTGGAAAAAAAGATCCACTATATCAATGCATTCAGCAGTCTCGCGGATCGCTTCCTCAGCTCGCAAAACGGTTAACATGCCCTTTTTCGACTTCGGGTTATAGAGACGATAGAGCGCCTGCTTAAGGCCGTATTGCGAGACCCCAATCCCAATCTGTCGCCCGGCAACCGACTCGATGGTATGTGCTTCGTCCAGGATGACAAAGTCATTCGGAAACAGGTATCCCACTGCCCGGTTATCGCCCTCGCCCATGCTTTCCAAGGCCAGGAAAAACAGGGTGTGATTCACCACGATCACGTCGGCCGTGATCAGTTTTTTGCGCGCTTCCTGGTAAAAGCAGCGACCGTCGAGTCCACACGTTTTGGGAGTGCAAAGGTGAGGCTCACTACATACTTGCGCCCAAACGGAAGGGTCGGGCTCGACATCGATATCGCTCAGGGTTCCCTCCCTTGTCTGCTTGCTCCAGTCATTGATTCTGAGTAATTCCTGTTGCTCGGAGCTATTGAACAAATCACCTTGCAGTTGCAGAGCGCGAGCAAGCCGATTGGGACAGAGATAGTTTTGTCTTCCTTTGAGCAAAGCAGCTTGGAAGGGCCGGTCCAACAATTTGCGCACGATCGGGATATCTTTTTGCAGCAGTTGTTCCTGCAGATTGATGGTGTGCGTGGAAATGATCGCTTTGCGGTGATGTCCCAAGGCAAAGAGAACGGCCGGGATGAGGTATGCCAGCGACTTCCCGACGCCGGTTCCGGCTTCTACCACCAGATGATGATTGTCTTCCAATGCACCTGCTACCGCGGCAGCCATCTGCTGTTGTTCCGGCCGATACTCGAAGTTCTTCGCGGCGGACAATAAACCTCCGGCCCCAAACATTTCATAGATGTCTCGGGACAACTTCTGCTCGAAATCCTTGCGAAACGCGATCATCGTTGTTCTTGTCCCACACCCGTGCTACCCGTTTTCCACGAAGAAACGGGGAGCGCAGTTACCATGGAGAGGGCCGGGCCCCGGCGCAAGTCTCTCCGAGGGCACTGAGGCTTTCGCGGCGTTCCCAGGATCTGCCAGGAAAGCTTGAATAACGCGCAAAATACCTGAGACAAGATAAGAGACCGTGTTCCGCATATTTGATCGATACCTCGTCAAGAATTTTCTGGTTCCGTTCTTGTATTCCTCGTTCGGGATGGTTGCCATCTGGCTGGTCTATGATCTAGGGGAGCACGCGAACGATTTCCAGGAGGCGCACCTCGGCTTGGACCCGATCGCTCAATTCTACCTGGCGCAGATGCCGTTTATCATCATCAACCAGCTGCCGTTGAGCGTGTTGCTTGGTCTGCTTTACGTTTTGACGCGCATGTCCCGGCGCAACGAGATCGTGTCGATGCTGGGGGCCGGCGTCAGTGTTCCGCGGTTGCTCCTTCCGGTGATTCTAATCGGGCTGTTGCTGACCGGTGCCTGCACCGCTTTAAACTATGAGCTCGGCCCGAAAGGGCAGTGGGCGAGCGCGTTCATGCTCGATGAAATCGTCAAAGGCAAAGCCAAGGGCGCCCGGATGGACGCATTGGTTTTTCCGAACCGAAAGGATTTTCGGATCTGGTTTGTGCAAACGCTCGATGTCAAAAACGAACGGCTGACCAATGTGCAGGTGATCCAGCAGAACGGAAGCGGGGTGATTCAATCCAAAATTTACGGCCAGAATGCGACCTACAACGGGGCGCGCACAATTTGGATATTCTATAACGGCAAGATCGCTTACGCCGACCCGCAAGGAAATGAGACCAAGGAAGAGCTTTTTGCCCAGAAAGAGATAAGCGGCTGGAGTGAAACTCCCTGGCGGCTCTCCAGTGCAACGCTCAAAGGCAAATACATGACGGTGCCGCAGTTGGAGCACTACCTGCAAGAGAACAGCGATTTTCCAGAAGCAAATCTGGCAGAGTTCAGGACCCAGATGTGGTATCGGTTCGCCTTGCCGTGGAACGTGCTCGTGGTCGTGCTTGTGGCGAGCCCGCTCTGTATCGCTTTTTCCCGCCGCGGAGCACTGGGCGGGATAGCCGGCGGCCTCTTTTTGTTCATTGGCTTGTTTGCTTCCAGCAATGTTTTCCTGGCCCTTGGACAGGGAGCGAGGATCTCGCCGCCCATCGCAGCGTGGACTCCCGCGGTAGCTTTTCTTCTGCTCGGCCTGGTGCTGCTTTGGCGCCGAGCCACCAACCGGCCGATTCCGTTTACGGGGTGAGGCGGGAACGGGTCAGCTGGCAGGCTATGCCTCTCGGGATTTTCAAGCTATGCTGCAGGGGAGGTGAGATTCTTTCTTCGACATGTCGTGCGGTACGCGCTGCGGCATAAGAGCCTGGCGCTGATCAACATTCTGAGTGTCGCGCTTGGGGTATCCGTCTTTCTGGCTGTGCAAATCGCGAATCGAAGTGCAAATGCGGCCTTCCGGGCCGGGATTGACGTGGTCGCAGGGCGAGCCAACATCGAGGTGCGCGGGACGCTCGACGACAGTTTGTTCCCCAGGCTGCGAGAACTGGCCGGCGTCACCGCTGCGACTCCGCTGGTGGAACGTGTCGTGACCTTGCCGGGATGGCCGGGTGAATATCTTCACGTTCTGGGAATTGATCCGTTCACGAACTCGAGCTTCGAGAACTTCAAGTTCAGCAAGTCGGCCGGCGAAGCTTTCGACGCTGATGCCTGGTTCGGCGACCCGAGGTCACTGGCGGTCTCCAAAAGTTTCGCTGACGCGCATCATTTGAAACGTGGGGATTCGATCCGAGTCGAATTCGGAGAACGCCAAGTTGATCTGGTGGTGAGTTCGGTTCTGCAAGCCAAGGATGGTGACTCACACTTTGCTGCGATGGATATTGGCTGGGCGCAAGAATTGTTTGGCTTACAGGGGAAGCTAACGGGCGTGCTGTTGCAAATCAGCGATCCGAATCACCCCGAACCTGTCTATGAGCGCATACGAAGCCTGGTTCCACCTGACGCGGTGGTCCAGGAGCCCGGGGCGCGGAGCGGCCAGGTGGAACAGATGTTGTCTGGGTTTGAGTTGAATCTGACGGCTTTGAGCATGATATCGCTGCTGGTTGGTGTTTTTCTCATTTACAACACCGTGACCGCCTCGGTGGTCCGAAGACGAAGTGAGATCGGGATTCTTAGAGCGCTCGGTGGCAGCCGGGCCAAAGTCCGTTGGCTGTTTCTCGGGGAAGCAGCGTTCTACGGAATGATAGGCAGCGTCGCCGGGTGCGTCGGAGGCGTGCTGATGGCGAATTTTCTCGTCAGCGCAGTATCGACGACGGTCACAAATTTATACGTGCTGACCAGCATCGATCATTTTTATCTTCCTTTCTGGCAGATACCGCTGGTGGTGTCAGCAGGCATGGCCTCGGTACTGGTTGGCGCGTGGATACCGGCCAATGCTGCGGCAAACGTGCCGCCGTTACACGCGTTGAACATGGAAGTTCTCATCGAGCGGAGTGAGAGGCCGCGAGTAATTTGGCTGGTGCTGAGCGCCGGCTGCCTGGTGGCTGCATTCGGTGCCAGTGTGCTTGCGCTCCGAGGCTGTCCCATCGCGAGCTTTGCGGCGGCGTTCTTCACCTTGATAGGGTTTTGTTGCCTTTCGCCGGCGGTGACTCACCGGTTCGGTGCGGGCGCCGGGCGGTTTCTTCGTCCTCTTCTGCTGCCGCGCCTTGCCGCGCGAAATTTGGTCCGATCACTTTACCGGCACGCCGTCACCGTAGCAGCGCTGGCTTCCGCGTTGGCAATGCTCGTAAGCGTTTCCATCATGATCTATTCCTTTCGCCGGACAATTGATCGATGGCTGGCGCGCCGATTGGTGGCGGATCTGTTTGTCGCTCCGGCTGCCAACGAAATTGTCGGATTCGAGAATTTCATCCCCGAAGATCTGATGAGATTTTTGCGGTCGCAGCCGGAGGTCGAAATGATCGACACATTCCGGTACCTGGACTTAAGGGTGAACGGTGCACCCACCTTTCTTGGCGTCATCAACGGATCGGGTCGTAGCATCCCGGATTTCCTCGGCGGGAAGAACGCGGAAAAATATAAGGCATTCCGGGCACCGGACACCGCGATCATCTCTGAATCGCTTTCTCGCCGTTTAAAGGTGAACCAAGGGCAGACCGTGAGCATCGCAACCCCGTTGGGTTCGCGCCGGTTCCTGGTGGCCGGTGTGTTCTATGATTACAGCCGTGATTCCGGCTTGATGTTGATGCAGGAGGCTAACTTTGAAAAGTTCTGGCACGAATCCCGGGTTAATTCCCTCGCACTTTATCTGCGGCCGGGAACGGACATCGAAAAGATGATTCGTCGTATTCGGACCGGCTACCCCAACGCTCAGGATTATTCGGTGTATTCCAACCGGGCGCTCCGCGACGCGGTGGTTGAGGTGTTCAATCAAACGTTTGCGGTTACGCAAGTACTTCGAGTGATTGCAGTGCTGGTCGCTGTGATCGGAATCGCGCTTAACTTCACTGTCTTAGTCAAAGAGCGCGAAAGAGAAATCGGAACTCTGCGGGCGGTTGGGGTCTCACGGCGACAGGTTCGCGGACTGATCGTCTGGGAATCGGTCCTGGTAGGGATCATGGCGGTCTTACTCGGGGTCGTGACCGGAGTTGCTCTCTCGGTGGTGTTAACTGAAGTAATCAATAAGGCCTTTTTTGGCTGGACGATCCCGCTGCAGATTCCTTGGGACCAACTTTTTTGGACACCCGTCTGGTTGTTGCCAGCTGCGGTCCTGGCCAGCTTGCCGCCGGCGAATCAGGCCTCAAGACGGAATATCATTGATATCGTAAGGACGGACGCATGAGAAGCGTAGTCACTCTAACGATCTGGATGGTTCTGCTCATCGCCCCTGCCGCCCGGGGAGAGAAGATGAATGAAGAGGGATGGGCGGTGGCGCTGCCCGGATATCAAATCACCCTGCCGCAGGATCACTTCCCACACTACCAATTCCGCACCGAATGGTGGTATTTCACCGGTAATGTGAGCACGGCGGATGGGCGGCCTTTTGGTTATCAGCTCACCTTTTTTCGCCATGGTTACAGACCACCTGGGGTCGAGCCACCGGTCACTTCGCGATTTGTTATGAATGAGGTGAAGTTTGCTCACTTTGCGGTGACTGACATTAGTGCAGGCAAATTCCATTTTGATGGTCGCGTCAGCCGAGGGGCGTTTGGTGAGGCCGGTTTCGCAGACGGCAACAGGCTGGCCTGGATCGATAATTGGGAACTGGGTTACAATAATAATAACTTCAACTTGATGGCCGCGGCCCAGGACTACGCCATAGAGCTGGAGTTGATGCCTGAAAGGCCTGCCGTACGGCAAGGCGCAGATGGGCTCAGCCAAAAGGCGGCTGGTGAGGGTCATGCATCCTACTACTATTCGATCACCCGGTTGAAGACTTCTGGTACGATAAAGATTGGCAGCGCCAGTTATAAGGTTGAAGGAAGTTCCTGGTTTGACCGGGAATGGGCGACAAACCAGCTAACACCGGAGCAGTCGGGTTGGAACTGGTTTGCCATCCAGCTATCTGACGGGAGTGATTTGATGCTTTACCAGATGCGATTGAAGAATGGTGGTATCGACTCGCATTCCGATGGAAAATGGATCGCCCCTGACGGCGCGAGCAGTGGACTCAGCGCGGATGATTTTCATCTGGTTCCCGAGAAATACTGGACGAGCCCCGCCAACAAAGCGAGCTATCCGGTCGAGTGGAAACTGACCATCCCGAAATTGAGTCTTGATCTGCAAATATCTCCGGCGTTGGAGAACCAGGAGTTAAACCTGTCGGTGGTTTACTGGGAGGGGAGTGTCCGGTTTAAGGGCCGGCGCGCAGGGAAGGCGGTGGATGGGGTTGGTTATATGGAGTTGACAGGATACCAGGGAAAAGCACCGGGATTAGCAGGGAGCACGCGGTAAGGAGTATTAGCTCAGAAAAATAAATCCCAGCTCTTTGAAGTACCCATAGGCGGAATGACGACGACCCGCGGGAGGAGATCAGGCAAACCCCGCTAAGGGCACGGCAAACTCACTTTGACTTCTTCAGTTTTTTCCGGTGACAGCCAGTGAAGCCAGGACGCTTCCCTTTTCTTGGTGTCCAGGATGATGAAATTCGGCTCGGGCGGAAGGATGTCCGTCTGAGGGGTCTGGCGACAGTTAAAGCACCAGCAATTTCCGATCCTCTGCGAGAATTGGTTTTCGGCACCCAGGCTAAAATGGACGTGTCCGCTGAAGGTCCAGGTTGGTTGCTGCCTCGCAACGAGCAAGGCGAATTCGCGGTTGCCGTCTTTGGGCTCTGCGATCCGGGTTTGAGCCGGCGGTTCGTGATGAAGAATCAAATAGGGATGAGCTGCGGGGTCGAGAGGTTGCACATGACCGTCTGCGGCGTAGGGGAGGCAAACAACGGTGATCGCTTCGCCGCCACGGGTACGGACGATTTTGGAGTCATCATCCACCGCGACCAGATGGTTCATTTTCAGGCAGCGCAGCCAATGCCGATGCTTGGCGAACTCGCCCAGGATCAGCAGCTTATCTTTGCGAATGGAAACACCGGGGACCAGGATGGGATTGTTCCCGAGCAAGTCGTGATTGCCGGAGCAGAGAGCGATCGGGACGCGCAACTTCAACAATATCTGCATCCATTCGTAAACGTAGATCAGTTGCGGAACGACACCCTCCGGGTGGAACATGTCCAGGAGATCTCCAGCCAGGCAGATCAGGTCGTAGCGATCGGCGACGCGGAGAATCCAGTCAAACCAAGGTTTGTGGAAATGAAAATCGGCCGTGAGAAGGAGTTTCACCTTGGGATTGCCTAAGACGCAACCCATGAACAGCAAAGAAGCAAAGCAGAGAAGTCAAGAAACATTCAGACCAAATTCAATTTCGGAAAATCCCGGCCAAGAACTTCCGCTGCTGGGGCTTTCATCCATGCGGAGAGGATCGTCGCATAGACCGACCGAAAATCGACGCTGTAGAAAAGGTCTCCGGCATCGAGACGGTCGAGAGGCGGTTGTTTGCCGTACAAGCCTGGTTTGACTCCCCCGCCGCAGACGAACATGGGAGCGGCAGTGCCATGGTCGGTGCCTCCGTTGGCATTTTCGTGGACGCGTCTGCCGAATTCGCTGAAAGTCATGACCAGGACTCGATCAAAAACCCCTTTTGCTTTTAAGTCGTTGCAGAAAGCGGAGAGCGAAGTGGCTAACTCGTTGAGCAATCGTTTATGGGTGTTGATTTGGCCGGCGTGCGTGTCGTATCCGCCTTGGCTGGCGTAGTAGACCCTGGTTGGCAACCCACCTGCGATCAGGCGTGAGATCAGAGAAAGCGAGTTGCCCAATTGACTTTTAGGGTAAGTCGCTTCGCTTTTGGTTCCTTTGAGGATCTGCCTTATTGTCTTGGTGCTCACCTGCGCGTCCAGTGCGGTGCGTTGCAGGTACTCGAGCGCCGACATCCCTGACTTGCTGGGCCCGGACAAATTCCCGACTGAATCGCCAGACATGGACGTCGGTTCGAAGCCATTCAATTCAGCAAATAATCGAGCTTCATCCGGATCGGTTTCCTGATCGAAGCCCAGATTACTCGGCCGGCCGATGGCAACGCCGGTCGGGTTGGCAGCATTGAACGCCTCCGGCAATTGTTCGCCCAGGACAACCCCAACCGTTGGATCTGCGCCTGCACAGCAACTGTCGAAGTAGCGCCCGATCCAGCCTTTGTTCAGGTTCTGCCGAGCGTCAGAAGCGGTCTGCCAGATTTCAGTTGATCTGAAATGGGAACGGTTTGGATTTGGATATCCAACGCCTTGAATGATGGCCAGATTGCCGGCATCATAGAGATTCTTCAGCGGAGCAAGGCTTGGATTAAGTCCGACAAACCCGTCGAGGGATAAAATCTGGTCTTTTGGGATGGCGAGCGTTGGTCTTGCCTCGAAATAGAGATCGTCTCCGAATGGGACGAGTGTGTTCAACCCGTCGTTTCCCCCGGCCAATTGAAGAACAACCAGAATCGGGTGATCCTTGCCGGTCAACGTTTGCGTTGAGGAATCGGCGGCTTGAGCGTTGAGCGTCATGAACGTGCGCTCTAAAAAGACCGGGATCGTCCAACTGAGAGCTGCACCTAGCAATGATGTGCGTAGAAAAGCTCTTCTGGTTAATAGTTCAAGCTCGTGTTCCATAATGTATCAGGTCAGTTGGTAATTCGGCGTGGTCATCATCAGAAGCAGCAGCTCCCGGATCGCGTGATCGTCGAGGGGCAGTTCCCGCGTGGCCAAAAAGTCGCGCAACGCGCCGGTTAATTCGTTCTTCGGATGGCACTGAAATGTGCGAACGAATAGCTTCTCGATCAGCGCCTCTGGCCGTGTGCGATCTTCCGGCGAAACGATCTGCTGGACTAGAAGAGGAGGGGTCATTGTCGGACGCGGAGAGGTCATATCCAAGGCGGGCGGCTTCGGCAACCCGATTTCCTGCGGGTTAATGCCTTCGACTAATTGATGGGCGAGTTTATAGCGGAAGCTGAGAGTTGCGGTATTGATCCAACTCTTCCCACCATCCCA
>JAFAKL010000302.1 GCA_019235445.1 Verrucomicrobiota bacterium
CCTGTTCGCGTCCAAGCGCCGGTTTGAGCCTACGATACTTTCGGACCGACGCCTATGGTCCCTTAGGGCAATACGGCGCGGGCGCTACACCTGCCTCCTGCGCCAGTCTCACCAGCTCGGCCACGGAAACCACCCCTATTTTCTGCATCACGCGCCCGCGATGGGTCTTAATCGTGCGCAGCGAGACGCCGAGTTCCGCACTGATTTCCTTGTTGAGCAGCCCGGCGATCACCAACCGGAAGACCTCGAACTCTCGTGGCGTGAGCTTGGCAATCCGCGCGCGGCTTTTCACCACCTCACCGCGTTTCCGGCAATCCTCGGCAGAGCGTGCCAGCGCCTGCGCCACAGCGCAAAGCAGTTCGTCGTCCTTAAACGGTTTTGCCAAAAAATCGGCGGCGCCACGTTTCATCGCACCGATCCCCATGGGTATATCGCCGTGCCCGGTGATAAAGACAATCTGCTCCGTTCTACCTTCTTCGGTGAGTTGCCGTTGGAGCGCCAAACCGTCGAGCCCCGGCAGCTGCACGTCGAGCACCAGGCACGCTGGACCGGGGTATGACACGCGCGCCAGATACTCGCCCGCGCTGGCGAACATCTCAACGATGTAGTCCTCCGTCGCCAGCAGATTGGCGAGGCTCGTCCGGACCGACTGGTCGTCATCCACCACGAAGACGCGCGGTTCCCGATCTTTCATCCGTCGCACCCTCTCTGCCGCGATTCCGTTGATCCTTCATAGCCTTCCGCAGTAACCGGCAGCGAGAAATACACGCACGCGCCGCCGCCCTGGGCATTTGTAGCAGCCAGCTCGCCACCATGCGAGGTGATGATCGAACGTGCAATGGAAAGGCCCATTCCCATCCCGTCGCGCTTGGTCGAAAAGAACTGCTCGAAAATCCGCTCTGGTTCTTCCGCAGGCAGTCCCGTGCCGAAATCGCGAACGCTCACCAGCACCCGAGTGTCGGATTGCCGCTCGCTGCGGATGATCACTCGGCGCTCCCCCGCCGGCGTTTCGCGCATCGCATCGAAGGCATTCACCACAACGTTGAGCAGCACTTGCTGGAGTTGCACCGGATTGGCCTCGACCAATGGTAACTTCGGATCGGTCTGCACGCCGAGCACGCACTGACGTTCGAGCGCCTCGGAGCGGATGAACCGCAGCACACTGTTGATGACATCGTTGAGGTTCACGGGACCGCGTACTTCTTCTCCTTTGCGCACCATATGGCGAATGCCACGGAGGATTTCGCCCGCTCGACGTCCGTCTGCGACGATTGCTTCCAACAAGCTATCGAGTTTCGGCAGGTCCGCACGCCCTTTGGCGATGAAACGCCGGCCGGCGCTGGCGTTGTTCACGACCCCGGTCAGCGGCTGGTTGAGCTCGTGCGCCAAAGACCCGGCTATTTCTCCCATGATCGCCACGCGACTTAAGTGCGCGAGTTCTTCGCGGTGCTGCCGTGCGCCCGCTTCGGCCTGCTTGCGGACGGAGATGTCCACAATGACGCTCAAAACCAGCGTACCTTCCGGGCTCTCAATGGGGCTGATCCCGATCTCGACTGGGAATTCGGTGCCGTCCTTCCTCCGGGCGAACAGCTCCAGGCCAACGCCCATGGCCCGCGCCATAGGCTCGGCATTAAAGGCGGTCCGATGAGCCAAATGCCTGTCGCGGAACCGCTCCGGCATGAGGAGTTCCATACTTTGCCCGATGAGTTCCTCGCGGCGATAAGTAAACAGTTTTTCGGCCCCGGCGTTCACGAGCACGATGCGACCTTGGGCGTTTACCAAGACGATTCCGTTGGGCGAAGCTTCCACGACGAGCCGGAACCGGTCCTGCGCCTGCTTGCGCACCGTGATGTCAAATGATACGCCGCGCATGCGGACAGGCTTGGTGCCGTTATAGTCGACTTGGCCGCGGGCGGCGATCCAACGTGTCTCCCCCGTCGGCAACAAGACGCGATATTCTTTTTCAAACTCCCCGGCGCCCCTGACCGCCTCGGCAATCGCCTTGCGTCCGTCCTCGCGATCCTCTGGATGCAAAGCATTCAGGAAGCGGGCGAAGTTGATTTTTTCCGTCTGCTCGAAGCCGAACAGCGAGCGGCCTTCGCCCGTGGTCCAAACCTCGTCTCGCGGGATGTCCCAGGTCCACATCGCCAACCCTGCGGCGCTGGCTGCCAGGCCCATCTGTTGCTCGCTTTCCCGCAACGCCTCCTCCGCCCCTCTGCGTTCGGTGATGTCTATGCACGAGCCGATGTAGCCGGCGAATTCGCCCTCCGACGTGTATCTCGGAACGCCGGTATCCAGGACCCAGCGGTATTCTCTATCGGCACGCCGCAGGCGGTACTCCATGGTAAAAGGCTGCCGTGCGTTGAAACTCCTGACGTAAGTGTCAAGGCAACCTTGAAGGTCTTCAGGGTGTACACCTTCGGACCAACCGTTGCCTAGTTCCTGTTCGAGGGTGCGTCCGGTAAACTCAAACCAGGGCTTACTAAAGAAATTGCAGAGCATATCGATGCCTGACATCCACACCATGACAGGTGCAGTATCTGCCAGGATGCGGAACCGCTTTTCGCTCTCACCCATTGCCGCCTTGCTTGCCTGCAGTTGCCGGGCGAGTCGTGCCGCATGCACGACGTCCGATCCTAAGCGGTAGCTCATCGCCATCAAAATGGGCAAAAAGGATAAACTGATGAGATAAGGGGACTGGATGAGACCCGCTTCCACTAATGCCGAATGCCCGGCTGCCACCAGGATGAAGAATATCATGCTGCCGCCAACGAGCAGGGCACGGCGGCGCTCAGGACGATTACCTCGCCGCCAGAGGGTGATGGACGCATCCAGCATGAACAGCAGGACAAATAGGGAACTCAGTTCGGAAATTTTGACCCATGGATTTTCAATCCCTCGGGCGACGGAAATCGTCTCTCCTCCCCACGTCAGGTGCAGCAGACCGGTAATTTGTTTGTAGTTGGAGTTCGGCGTGGAGAAAAAGTTGATGATCAGGTCCAGCAGTCGCAAGCCGCAAGCCGTGTAGCCAAGCCACGGTCGTCCGGCATTGAAATAAAGCCGGACAAAACCCACGATCGAAACAGTTCCAGAAAATACAGGTATGTGCGCCCACCAGATTAAGTTTCCGAGTTGCTCAGGACTCGACGCGCGCATGATTAGCAGTTCCACCGCGGCGATCACCGCTACGGAGATCGCGACCATCGAGAACAGCAGATGAGCGCGTTGGTCGGTTTGTTTCAACCAGATGATCAGGTGTATGGCCGCAAGGGTGAGGTATGCCGATACCATCATCGACCATGTGATGGTGATCCAGCTCATGAAATCTCACTCACTTCACTTCGGCTCAGGTTAAACACGGGGGCGAGGCGATTCTCGGGGTTGGCTTGTCGGATTCGATTCGGCAGGTTGGGCATTTCGCACGGGTTATCTTTCGCTCTCCTGCAGCGCGGGCCTGCTCGCTACAGTTCGTAGGCACTACGCATTGCCAGCCGATACGCCGCTTGCAGTTTTCCACTTAAGGGGGGAGTAATCTTATAACAGAGATTGCCGGTTTAGACCAGCCAGAAATAGACTTGAAGCAATCCCATGGTCCTAAAGTACCATATCGATGTTCAATCAGAATCGATACACTCTGCCTTTGGACAAGGAATCTGGTGCCCTTTTGTCGATCTTTTGCCGGCAGGGATGCCGGACCGAGGATCTACACCAAGCATCCTACAATCAAAATAGCCATGAAAAAAATAACTTATTGCCTTAGCCGTGATGATGACCACCGCGTCACAAGCAACAACGATCTTCGCTGGAGAACCGATGGTATCTTCAAAGCAAGTTATTGCTCCACCGGCGCCACCCCCGCCGGTTTCGTACTTCAGAGGGAGCGAATTCGATATTGGAGCCTTCGCGACATATGTAACCGGGACCAACGGAGGGGGAACCGTGACCAGGCGAACCTTTGTTGATGACGAGACCGTTACACTCTCTTCCAGCGGCAGCCCCTATGGATGGGGCGGGGGCATGGATTTCACTTATTTCTTTCCTTGGAAATATGCAGGGTTTAGGTTCCAAGGTGCGGGGGTAGAACTATCGACCCAATCTGTGACCCTCACCACTAG
>JAFAKL010000464.1 GCA_019235445.1 Verrucomicrobiota bacterium
CCACAAGCCCACGTATTGAAAATAGTGCGGTAAGGCCGGGCTGAACGGTCGAAAGATGAAGGCGAAAAGAGGAATGGAGTCGGTGTAAACCAGAGAGCTGCCACGTTGTTCTCCATAGCTCCGGACGAGACCGAAAGGTAGCTGCCAAAGCGGTTCATTTCGATAGAAATGCCATCCCAAGAACTGCGTGCCGTAATCACCGCCACAGAGCCATGTCACTGAAGCCGGGTTAAAATGTCTACCGCGGATCACAACGGCATACGCCAAGACGCCCTGGAGCATCCAATCCAAGCCTCCCCGCTGCAGAGGCGCCATTCCGGTCTCCAAAGAGACCTCTGGTTGGCTCTTTGAGCTTCGAGTTGCGGGAGCTTCCGAATCCTTGTCAAAAAGCCTAACCGTTACCCACCCGTTTGTCTGGCTCTCTTTCGATACCTCGCGTTCGGCCGAGGGTTGAGACGCGCGATTGATCCAGTCCGAATGCCTGGTCAACGATAAACCGAGGTCGCTCCCGGACCTCTTCGTAGATCCTGCCGATGTATTCCCCTAAGATCCCTATGCTAACAAGCTGAATACCGCCAAGAAATAAAATCAGGATCACGATGGTAGGATTGCCGAGCGGAAACGGATAGCCGAAGATTTTCAACATCGCATAAACTAGCCCAATGAGAAATGCGCTGGTGGCAATGATAAACCCCACTTGAGTGCTCAAGCCTAGCGCGCGGTTCGAAAAGCAAAAGAGTCCATTAAAGCCAATGCGCAGCGACCCAAGAAAGCGATTGTAGTTACCTTTTCCCGAGAAGCGCGGAGGCCGGTCGAAAAGCACAGACGCTTGTTTAAAGCCAACAAGTGCTACCATGCCTCTGAGAAATCCGTGACATTCCTTGAGACGGTTGATCTCATCCACCACTCGGCGACTCAGCAAGCGGAAGTCCCCGGTATTCGGCGGAATCTCCACCTCCGCTATCTGATTAATCAGTTTGTACCCGGCGACGGAAACTGCCTTTTTTATCCAGGTCTCCCCGTCACGCGCACGTCTCTGCGCGTAAACGACGTCAAATCCTTCCTGCCACTTCTGGACCATTTGATGGATCAATTCCGGCGGATCCTGCAAATCCACGTCCATGACGATCGCGGCATCTCCGCTCGAATATTGCAGCCCGGCCAGAGTCGCCATGGGCTGACCGAACCGGCGTGAAAATCTCAGCAATTTAATCCGCGGATCCTTCTGTCTAGCTTGAAGAATCAATTCTTCTGTTCGGTCTGGAGACGGGTCCAAACAGAAAACAATTTCGTATTCCGACGAGATCGAACTCAGAATACCCCTAATTCGATTCAGAAACTCCGGCACATTCCCCTCCTCCTTATAGACCGGCACGACAATCGAGAGCGAAAATTCAGCCCGGTTTGGCACTCTCCCGGGATCATTGCCGTCTGATCTCTGATCCATCGATACCGGTCTAAATCGCTCTGCTTCCATTCACCTTATCGTTGCACGCTTATTTTTGAGGAGCAAAGCATATCCAATGGCCGGGCTCGATATCCGGATGAGAGTCCATGCCAGATAAAGGGGCTGCGTGAAGCCTCTACTCTTCAGCGAAGCAACGTCCATTCAAAAATCTCAGTTAATTGGCGGACTGGACGCTGAACCCCTTGAGGCCGAATTGTCCCCGCCCGTAACGCGCGAGTGAGCAGAACGAACCCAAAACCGGTCTGGCAGAGCACCAAAAAAGCGAAAACCCCGGCCGAGTGGCAGGTGTCCGAGCAGCCCGTGGAGACCCAGGATAGTATTTACCTGGGAACGCTGAATCTGTTGGAAGCGATCCGGTTTACCGGAAGAGGGATCAAGCTATACAACGCGAGCTCAAGCGAATGTTTCAGGGACCGTGGCGGACTGCCGGCCACCGAAGAAATCGCTTTTCGGCCGCGCAGCCCCTATGCCGTAGCCAAATCGGCTGCTTTCTGGCAGGTTTCCAATTACCGGGAAGCCTACGCAATCTTTGCTTGTTCTGGCATCTTATTCAACCACGAGTCGCCGTTGCGGCCTGAGCGATTCGTTACGCAAAAGATTGTCCGATCTGCCTGTCGGATCGCCCAAGGAAAGCAAAAGAAACTCAACTTAGGCAATATCGAGATCCAGAGGGACTGGGGCTGGGCTCCAGAATACGTAGAAGCGATGTATCGCATGCTGCAACGGGAAGTGGCGGAAGACTTTGTCATTGCCACGGGCCAAACCCGGAAACTGCAAGATTTCGTCGCGACAGCTTTCGAAGCGGTCGGCCTGGACTGGCGTGAGCATATCACCATTGATCAGACCCTGTTCCGTCCGACTGAGATCATGATCGGCCGAGGCGACGCTTCCAAGGCGGCGGAAAAACTTGGCTGGAAACCAAAATACAATGGCCGAAGTGGTCCGGATGATGGTCCAAGCGGGAGCCGAGGCGGACGGGTGAACGCCTCGAACGTTCACCGTTCGCTGTTTGCTGTTCCCCGGCTTATGGCGAGAAAGATTTTTACGCCAAGGGCTCGAAAGGATGAAGGAAGAGTCACAGCGGCCAAACAATTGAGCGAAGGGCAAGTGTCCTGACCCGAAAGGCGCGAAGATAAGGACCCGCCGAACGTTCACCGCCAGCGAGGGATTCTCGTTTTCGAAAGGCCTCTCCTCGCAGGAGCCCGTCAACAACGCGCGCGTTCCCTTAACTCGACATGGTGGTAGGTTGCGCCCTGTGAACTGTGAGCTGTGAACGCCTGAGGAGGCAAAACGATGACCAGCAGCAGCAACAGCGTACGCGAATTGGGACGGCGAAAAGGAAACGTACCGGATCGTTTCGACCGGCTGCAAAGGAATTTATTTGCCTTTTCCAGAGGCAAAGGAAAGAGGGCACGGTCCAGCGTTTTCGCACTTACAGGATCTCGCGAATGGACGAGAACAATAGGCCACCGCAAAGCAGGATCTTGTTAAGCTTTGCGAAGAACTCAATCGCCTCGGGGCGAAATACGCCGTTCGGATTGGATGACCAACCTAGGGATCGTCCCCTGCGCCGCCGAACCCCGAACGCCGAACGCTGATCCGCCAGACACCTTGACGGCGTCTGGCGGATCAGCAATTGTCAAGCTTGAAAACGGACAGGATCGGAGTCGAGTGTCAGAATTCTTAAAAAATGGGCCGCCAGGATCTCAGAAAGTGATCGATATCTCAATCGTAGTACCCGTCTTCAATGAAGCGGAATCGCTGATCAACGTCTGCCAGGGCATACGCCGAGAACTGACTCAAATCGGGATCACTTGGGAACTGATCTTCATTAACGACGGCAGCACCGATTCAACCGAGACCATCCTGGACCAGCTCGCCGAAGAGGACCAGCGCGTTCGGGTGATTCATTTCAAGCGGAATCTGGGTCAGACCGCAGCGATGATGGCCGGATTCGATCATGCTCGCGGCGAGGTGATTATCCCCTTGGACGGCGACGGACAGAACGATCCGGCAGATATTCCCAAGATGTTGGAGGTGCTCAACCAGGGTTACGATGTGGTTTCCGGCTGGCGCAAGGATCGGCAGGACCATTATATTCAGCGTAATGTTCCGAGCATCCTGGCCAATAAACTGATTTCGTTTGTGTCCGGCGTACAGCTGCACGACTTTGGCTGTTCCCTCAAAGCTTACAAACGGCACGTAGTCGAGGGGATACGGCTCTATGGCGAGATGCATCGCTTCCTGCCTATCTATGCTTCCTGGCATGGGGCAAAGATTAGCGAAGTGGTCGTGAACCATTATCCCCGCACCACGGGCAGCTCCAAATACGGTTTGGAACGAGTGCTGAAGGTGCTTTTGGATCTGCTGGTCGTGAAATTTCTTGATCGCGCCGCGGCAAAACCGATGTACGTCTTTGGGGGCTGTGGAATCTTCAGTCTGGCGATCAGCCTCTTGACTTTTTTATGGATGCTGGGTCTCAAATTTAACGGCATCTCCTTCATCGAGACTCCGTTACCCCTCATCGTGGTGGTCACATTCATGATCGCTATGATGTGTATCCTCCTCGGTCTCCTGGCCGAGATGATTACCCGCACCTTTTACGAATCGCAGGGTAAAACCATTTACAACATCCGCTCCACGAGAAATTTTCAACAGCTCAGCGTCGCTCCGGAAACGCAGCCGCCCCAAAGCGCCCGAGAAGACCAGTATCGAGTCAGAGGGTGAGCCCCAAGGCGTTCACTGTTCGCCGTTCACTGTTCACCGTTCGCGGTTGAACTTCACAGTCGACATTTCACTACTTTTAATATATATGTTATGAATCTGCCTATGGACGATTTCACCCAGTTTGACGCTTTCCAGCGATGCAGAGACTTTGCGCGAAGTATTGCCGGACATTTAAATCGCGGCGTATTTTCCAAAGACCCTGTTCTCACGACCGCTTTGCGGAAGACGTTGTTATCCGCATACGCCAACTTCGGCGAGGGGTTCGAACGCGATGGCAATCGAGAATTTGCTCAATTCCTTTCCATTACCAAAGGATCAATCGGCGAAACCCGGGCCCAACTCATCTATGCACTCGATTGCGGATATCTGAAACCGGAGACATTCTCCGACCTTGATCAACTTGGCAAAACTGCCACCAGATGCTTAGGAGGATTGATCCGTTACTTGAACGACTCGAGCTTTCGAGGTCGAAAATTCAAACAACTAAAAGAGGTCCGTGACGCTAAACACCTAAACGCCCCCCGTCAATTGCCGAACGGCGAACCGCGAACAGTGAACGCCCCATGTGCGGTATAGCCGGATTCACAGGAGACGGAGACAGCGCTGTTCTGCATCGCATGATCGATGTGCTGGCACATCGAGGTCCCGACGGTGAAGGCACCTGGATCGACCAGCATTCCCGGGTCTTATTCGGGCACAGACGCTTGTCGATTGTCGATCTCGCTGACGGAACGCAACCGATGACCACTTTAGACGAACATTTGGTGGTCACCTTCAACGGTGAAATTTACAATCACCCGGAGCTGCGCACCCAGCTTGAAAGTCTGGGTCATCGTTTCAAGACGGATCATTCTGATACGGAGGTTTTGCTTTATGGGTACCGGGAATGGGGACCAGGCCTGTTGAAAAAACTAAACGGGATGTGGTCCTTCGCCCTTTTCGATCGCCGCAAAAACGAGCTCTTTTTGTCGCGCGACCGTTTCGGCAAAAAGCCGCTTTTTTATTATCTCGATGATCGGAGTTTTGCTTTCGCTTCCGAACTCAACGCTCTTTGTCTCCATCCTTCAGTTCCAAAAGACGTTGATCCGGAAGCTCTGCAGAAGTTCTTCGCCTACGGGTTCATCCCCGCGCCGCGGACATTGTTAAGCCGCGTAAAAAAACTCCCCGCCGGGCACTGGATGAGAGTACATCTCCCGGAAATGCGATCCGAGATCCGGCAATTTTGGGAGTTCGAGCTCGATCCGTTCGAAACCATCCCGGAAAATCCTGAACGCGCCTGGGGCGAAGAATTGGTCCAGCGCCTGGATGAAGCCGTACGATGCAGGCTGCAGGCAGACGTTCCGGTGGGTGTTTTTCTCAGTGGAGGAATCGATTCAACTACGATCGCGACCTTGGCCGCCAGACATCATCCTTCCATCGAAACCTTCAGCATAGGCTTTGAGCAAAAATCATTCGACGAACGCGAATTCGCCCGGTTCGCCGCCGAAACCGCCAAAACGCGTCACCTGGAGGAAGTTTTTTCGCCGGAGCGTTTTCTGCAATGGGCCCTGGCAACAGCCGGCAAAATGGACGAGGTGATGGGCGACAGTTCCATTCTTCCAACGGCGCTCGTTTCTAAGTTGGCCCGACAGCACGTGACCGTCGCCCTCAGCGGCGATGGCAGTGATGAGCTATTTGCCGGATACGACCCATTCCGGGCTCTCCAGCCAGCCAGGCTCTACACGGCCATGGCGGCGGGAAAGATCAATCGCGTCGTTCGCTCCCTGGCCGAACGGCTACCTGTTTCCCACGCCAACCTAAGCCTCGATTTTAAGTTGAAACGCATGCTCCGGGGGCTCAGTTATCCGGAACAATGCTGGCTGCCTGCCTGGATGGGTCCGCTTGATCCTCAAGAGATCGGCGAACTTTTCGGTTCCAAACCGGATCCGGAAGAGCTTTACGCCGAAGCGATCAGCGCCTGGAACCATCCTTCAGCAGAAAACGATGTGGACCGCACCATGCAATTTTATGTTCGCCTTTATCTTCAGGACGACATTTTGGTCAAAACGGATCGCGCTAGCATGATGCACGGGCTCGAGGCGCGATCTCCATTCCTTGACATCAATTTCGTCGATTTCGTCCGCAGAATTCCTGCTGCTTACAAGCTCCGGGGTGGCATCACGAAATATATTCTCAAGGAAGCGATGCGCGGTCTTATTCCCGATCGCATCATTGACCGGGCGAAAAAAGGATTTGGAATTCCGATCGGTACCTGGTTTAAACATGGTGACCTGACCCTGAACTCCTTTGCCGTACCGAAAGAATTGCATTGGCCATGGATCAATCGGCGCTTGGCCGAGCACCGAGCCGGCAGACGGGACGATCGCGGGATGCTATGGTGCGCCTGGTTGCTGCAGAATTCGTCGTTGTTGAATTAACCCGCCAATGTCGATGGTTCGGCTTGCGCCGTTTTCCGCAGGATGTCTCCTGTCGCCGCCGGACGCCCTTCGCCCCCTCCCCGCTGTGAAATCTGTGGTTTAGCTTCATCTGATCTTCGGTTTACCGGAGAATTGTATGCGCGTATTGACACTCTGTTACGAATGGCCTCCGGTTGGAGGCGGAGGCGGGCGCGCTGCGAAAGAAATCGCGGAGGCCTTGGCGCGTCGAGGGCATCAGGTCCGCGTCCAGACCATCCGGTTCAACGAAACACCGGCCCGCGAGGTCGTGGGGAAAGTAGATGTCCACCGGACTCGAGGATTCAGGCGTCGGGCAGATCAGTGTACCCCATTCGAAATGGCCGGATACCTCGTTTCCAGCGCTATCCCGACCTTGCGGCACCTGATCGTATTCAAGCCCGATCTGATCCATGCCCATTTTGCTGTTCCGACCGGAGTCCTGGCCCTGGCAAGCGGCGGGTTGTCGCGCCAGCCGTACGTCATCACCGCCCACCTCGGCGACGTCCCCGGAGCGATCCCAGAGCAAACGGACGCGCTCTTTCGCTGGTTAAACCCTCTGATCCGGCCCGTCTGGCAACAAGCTGCCGCGATCGTCGCCGTCAGCAAATTTGTCGGCGACCTCGCCCGCACGGCGTACGGGCGCGAGGCGACGATCATCCCGAATGGAACATCGCTCTCCGTGCGCCCGGATTTTCCTCAGCTCACGTCTGGTATCCCGCGCCTCATCTTTGTCGGCCGGCTAAATCCACAAAAAAACCTGCATTATCTGCCACCGATCCTCGCTCAGATCCAGGATCTGCCCTGGGAACTCGATCTCGTCGGAGACGGCGAAGAACGCGGATCCCTGGAAGAAGCCTTTACGAAGGCCGGCCTTTCCGGACGGGTCCGTTTCCACGGCTGGCTCGATCAACCCGCAGTGGAAGAAAAATTGCGTCAGGCCGAAATATTCATCCTGCCGTCGCTGGTCGAAGGACTTTCTGTTTCCGCTCTGGAAGCCTTGAAATTCGGTCTGCTCCTGGTGGGTTCTGATATCCCGACGCTCCACGAATGCGTGACTTCTGGGATCAACGGCTATCTCTTGTCGCTTCAAACGCCCGATCAATGGATAGAGAAATTGAGAACGCTTCTTTCCGATCCAGAGCGGCGCCTGGCCATGCGCCGAAGCAGCTGGAAAATCGTTGAACGTTTCGACCTCGAACAGATCGCGGACCGATACGAAGAACTCTTCCGGCAAGTAGTAAGCA
>JAFAKL010000500.1 GCA_019235445.1 Verrucomicrobiota bacterium
GTGCTAAAGCAATCTATATCACGGCAAGGTCAGAGAAGGCGCTTGGGGAAACGAAAACACGAGTGATCAAGGCGAATCCAGAGACGCAGTGTGAATATATGGTCTGTGACGTGACGGATGAAGAGCAGGTCAAGGCGTCCATCGCGGACTGTGTAACCAAATTTGGTGGCATAGATGTGGTGGATTCGAATGCCGGTTATCTCGATCAATGGAACAAGATTGGTGAATCTGATACGACCAGTTGGTGGAAGACTTGGGAAGTGAACCTGAAAGGCACCTATTACGTCATTCGGTATACGATGTCCTATCTTATCGAATCGGCCAAGAAGCATTCTGCCAGAGGATCATCCGGCGGCCATCTGATCCTCATCTCCTCCATTGGTGCCCAATTGGTAAGACCGACGGCGTCGGACTATCAGACGTCTAAGCACGCGATCAATCGTCTTTGCGAATTCGTCAACGTTGATCATGGCGGGGACGGTGTAAAATGCTTTGCCATCCATCCAGGAGGTGTTCCCACCGTCTTGGCAAAGAACATGCCCAAGGAACTTCACGCCAACCTTGTCGACCAAACCTGATCTGGCAGCCGGGTTCGTTGTTTGGCTTTGCTCCGGCAAGGCTGATTGGGCCAAGGGCCGATACTTGAGCAGCAACTGGGACATTGATGAGTTGACGCAACTCAAAGATCAAATCGTTCAAGACGATTTGCTGGTTAATCGTTTGCGCACAAAAGCTTGAGGTTTGCTGTACTGTCGCCGAAATAACCTGCCATTCGTTGCGATCAAAATGGGTCGCCGGCAAGCATCTGGACTCTTCGCCATGACGAAGCCCAAAAGCGGATTGAAATAAACGCCAAACAGAAACCGCTCAGTACCCAGCTAACCCGGGTATGGAAAGCGGAAATGCGCAACTACGGCTTATGCAAGAGTTGTTCATCCCCTCGCGATGCCACGAAGCCTTGGCCTGCGAGCCATTGCTGAAAGAGCTCAGGCCAAGTTTGTTCTTCGGGAATATTAGTGGCTAAGCCCGCGCCATGGACTCCATGTGCGAAGAGATGTACGTCCGCAGGAATGTGGGCAGCCCGCAGCGCCTGCGCGAAGATAACGCTGTTTTGTGGACTGACTTGCTTGTCGTCCATGCTTTCAAACAGAAATACCGGCGGCGTATTCCGCGTAATATTACACTGTCCGGACAAATATTTTTCCAGACCACTTAACTCATCACCACGGTAGCCGTGAAGGAGGTGGGAAAGGGAACTTGGTGAGGCGAACTCAGTCGGGATCATCGAGATCACCGGATAACCAAGACCAAGAAAGTCGGGGTGACCGTCCATTGAATCGACGGCATCGTGCACCGGCAGATTGAAGTCGGTAGCGGAATGAAGCGCGAGCGTGCCAGCTAAGTGTCCCCCGGCAGAAAACCCGAAAACTCCCACCCGGTTCGAATCGATGCCGTAATTTTTGGCACGGTAACGGATCACCTTGAGCGCCCGCTGCCCGTCCCACATCGGAACTGGATAGCGGTACGTCCCATTAGTCTGAACCAGGCGATAATACAAGACAAAGGTGGTCAGTCCCAATTTCTGCGAAAAGTAGATGGCGACAGGAGCCTGCTCTTTCGTGTCGCTGAGACGATCGTAGCCTCCTCCAGGAATCAAAAGGATGGCAGGTCGCAGCGCTTGTCCCGCGCCCGGTGCCGGATAAATATGAAGAAACGGAATATCACGGCAAGGATCGTCGCCCGAGAAGCCAGGAGCACTGCCTTCCCAAAGCCTGATCTCATTGGCGTCGGATGCGTTGTAGCAGTTGGTTGTAGTTTCACTGGGCAAAGAGTCGTTCTTTGTCCCCTGGTCGTCTCCCTTAGCCGTAGCACGCTGAGAAGGCAAAAAAATCAGAATTAGCGCAGCGATGATGATGGAGTTGGAATGCATTTTCTGAGCAGGACCGAAGTTCTATCGTCTTAAATCTTTTACAGCAAACTGTTCAAAAGTAATCGATCGGATCAGGCGTGTAGCTTATGCTCAGTAGGCTGCATTTTTTGATCTAAATTGCATTCTTCGGCCATGGTTCGGAAAGGGAATTCCCAAGAATCTGGTTGTCTCATCAAGCTTTCCGCAATCGCATCCGTTTGACGCAGATCGAAGGTTGTTCGTATCGCATGTTCAGTTTTCTGCTGTTCATTGTTTCACGAGTCACGAGTAGCCCCAGATCCACTAGTACTAGTACTAGAGTACCGTCTCCTAAATCGCTTGGGTTTCGCGACGGTTGAGGTTCTGTTCAGAATTGGAGGAAGCTTGTATTGATTGTTTTTGATCTCCAGTTCCGTGAAACGAATACGAATCTCTAAGTTCAAAGCCCGATGAGGCTGCCGACCCCATTGAAGTCTTGCACCATCTAGTTGAAGAGAACGGCATCACGACACGCGAACTTGGCAAAATCTTAGGTGTCGACCACTCGGTTGCTGCCCGGATTCTAAAGGGTGAACGAAACATTACGGTCGAGCACGCCAAAAGCCTTGGCGCACGGTTCAAAATGGACCCGCAGGTTTTCCTTGGACTCAAATGAGAACGGGCCGGCCTGGTGCTCGCCGTTGCATCGCAGATTATCTTGGCTTGGATTCGCCGAAAGAAAGGTGGGTTTAATGCATTGTCCCCGGCGGGAATCGAACCCACATTTAAGGTTTAGGAAACCTCCGTTCTATCCGTTGAACTACGGGGACGCCTGATTATGAACGACTTATGGTGAAATAACTTCTCTTGGAAGCCGCGAATGTTACCAAAAGTGCTACTTCGTCCTAAATCATCCATCATCGTTCGACGGCGTTCTAGTAACCGAAAGATGCGCTCAATGCAAAGACTGAAACGTCTTTACATGTGTTGAATCGCGCCGGCCC
>JAFAKL010000008.1 GCA_019235445.1 Verrucomicrobiota bacterium
CAAATACAAAATATACATTATTGACGAGGTTCACATGTTGACGCAGCAGGCCTTCAACGCCCTGCTGAAAACTTTGGAAGAACCGCCGGCGCATGTGATTTTCATTTTTGCGACCACCGAGCCGCACAAAGTGCTACCGACCATCCTGAGCCGTTGCCAACGATTCGATTTACGGCGGATCCCAGCGCTCACGATCTCCAGGCACTTGGAGTACATTGCGGGGCAAGAGGGGGTACACCTTGATCGGGATGCCGCAGCGGCGATCGCGTTAGCCGCCGAAGGAGGTCTGCGAGACGCTGAGTCGATGCTGGACCAGTTAGTCGCGTTTTGCGGCCATACGATCGGTGAAAACCAAGTGCTTGAGGTGTTTGGTCTGACGGCAGAACACGTCGTCTCGAATCTGACTCGTGCCATGTTGCGGCAAGCAGCCGCCGATGTTCTGGCAATTGTTTATCAGCAGGCAGAGGCAGGCAAGGATCTGACCAAGCTTCTCGGTGACTTGCTGGCTTTCCTGAGGAATCTCTTAATTTTCAAGATCGACCCGCAGAGTTTGCGTGAAGAAATAAGCGAGCACGCGCGAGCCGCACTTGAGGAACTCGCACCGACGGTGGACACGAAACGTCTCCTCCGTTTGATCGAAGGAACATCCGAGGCGGAACCCACCATTAAATGGGCCGCGAACAAAAAGCTGCACCTGGAAATCGCCCTTATCCGGGCGATTCAGGCCCTCAGCGAAGTTAGTCTGGAAAATGTCATTGATGCCCTCGAGAACCTGCGAGGAGGATCCGATCCGGTTTCTGTTGAAGAGATCAAGCCGGTGGAGGTAATCAGGGAGGTTGCGACCATGAGTTCTCCGCCTCCGCCTGCACCTCCGCCGGCCGAGACAAAAACAGAGGCGATTGATCTGGACGAACGGGCGTGGCCGCAGGTGATGGCAGCAATTCGTGCTCGCAGGCCTTTGATTGTTTCGTGGCTCGAACCTGCGACCCCGTTTTACCCTGAACCCGGAACACTGAAGCTGGCCTTTCCGAAGGATCAATCCATGGCGGTGGAATCGCTTTCCCGGCCAAACAACCTCCGGATCTTAGAGGAGGTCGCGAGCGAAATTATGGGCGGCAGCTGGAAACTGGAGTTCGAAATGCGAGACGACCTTTCTGCGGATCGCATGAAATCCGAGCCGGCGCCGGGGTCGATCGATCCAGTTGAAGTCTTTAAGAACGATCCGAAGATTCAAAAAGCTCTGGAAATATTCAAAGCGGAGATCCAGTCTGACCCTTAGACGATGAACATCCAGAAAATGATGAAGCAGGCTGCGAAGATGCAGGAGCAATTGAACGATGCGCTCGCAGAAAAGACTGTCTCGGTAAGCGTCGGCGGCGAGAAAGTCACCGTCGTTGTCAATGGCCTTGGAGATATCATCTCGATTAAGATTGCCAAAGAAGTCGTCGACCCGGAAGACACGGAGATGTTGGAGGATCTGGTCTTGAGCGGGGTCAAGCAAGCAATCGAAAAGGGCAAAAGCCTGGCGCAGGGCGAGATGAGCCGCCTGACCTCCGGGCTGGGCTTGCCTCCGGGAATGCTATGACAGTTTTTTCTTGAATCGACTGATCTCGCGACTAGTGTCTTGGCCCACTACACTCCTGAGTAGCTCAGTGGTAGAGCGGTCGGCTGTTAACCGATTGGTCGTAGGTTCGAATCCTACCTCAGGAGCCATTCTTGCTCGATTTTAACGGCCGGTCTCCCGATCTTCGTTCTCAGTTCTTTTCTGTTCGTTTGCGTTGAAGCACTCTGTCGAATGCCTCCACCGCCCGAAAGGCCAGCTCCGCCGCGGCGTTCACGTCAGCGATGCTGGGTTGCAATTGCAGGAAATATTGCCAGGCCCGATCTTCGTACACTTTAGATCCGGATTCGTCGCTCATGCCGTCGAGAATATCCCATCTACACGCCGAAGGCGCGAAAGTAAATAAGGCGTCCCCGCCTTACCTCTGAAAACATGTGCAAGCGCGGACTACTTGCTTACAAGAAGTGCAGCGCAGTGGTACGTAAGGCGTCCCGCCTTACCTCTAGAAACGTGCAAAGGCGGGCCTGCAGGGCTAGGAACCCTGGCCCGCCTGTGCTTATTTCTCCTCCGACCTCCGGGAAATCCGGTTGATCAAATCATTGACGGCAAAGGCAGGTGCAGAGCACGCTTGATTTGTGCAAAGAAAAGCCGCCGCTTTGCTCATGGCAGGGTATTCGACATCAGGATTTGGTAACGCGCCTTCACGAGGGTCGAGCC
>JAFAKL010000203.1 GCA_019235445.1 Verrucomicrobiota bacterium
GAGCAGCAATCTAGCGTGCTTGGTGATTGCCGACTGTCACTCCACGTCGGATCTCTGCACCGACTCGAATGTCAACCACATGCACGGTGCGCAAGGCAGCGGCACTGGATTGTTCAGCACGAAGACCTCACCGGACAAAGTCGTCTCTTCTCCGCATGCAAAGAAAAGAGCGACCAGTGGATGAATTCGATCAGGCAAACTGCACCGAAAGCAAATCCGTACGAAGGCCAGCAGCAGCCCCTGGATGCAGTATCTTCCCTGCTATGCCCCAACCAACCCAGCAACCAAAAAGTCTGCACGACACGCTGGCCAGACTTATTTACGCGCGAGAGACCTCGAAAGCTTGAACGGCTTTAATCTGATTTTCAGATCAATTCGTCCAGCGAGATTTTTAAAGTGAGAAACTAACCTTGTTCGATACTGTTCGGCTCCTGAATTCCGTTGATGTACGCCTGAATTGCGGTCTCGTGTACGGCCAATTCGCGGAAGGTCTGATGAATCCAGACTGATAACCCCGCATTTCATTAATGGATTTGTTTTTGCAATTGCAATTGTAGTCGGCATTGAGAGAAGCAGATGAACATGGTCAGCGACTCCGCCAATGAATTCCCTTTTGCTTTCCGATGCCACCAGACCGAGGAACAGCGCACTGCGTACCGCCGATCAAAATCGAAAACGACGACGAGGGCGAGGACGAGAACGATTTGGAGTCGAGGGCTTCCCCTCCTCGTCGTCGTTTTCGTTCTCCGCTTTGGCAAAGAGAATGTCACATTTGGAAGAGACCTTGATCAACCGTGCCTACGGGACTAGGCGCGCTTTTTCTGTTCCAGGCATTTCGTGCCAGGCTACCCTCGTTTTAATCCCTCCGGGATAGAGGCGTAACGGCGCCGAAGGCGCTGTGCCCAATATCCTGGAGCGCATCTCCGGAACCATGTCGCCACCCAAGTAAGTTATACTAACAAATACAAGCTACCGCAAATGGACATGTTGGTGGCGCTAATCATCGCCGCGATGGTGGCGGCATATTTTGGTTGGCCGACGCCGAAGGTGGACGGCAAGACGATAATTTCGGTAGTCGGGACTATTCCAGCCGCCTACCCTCGTTCCACATCCCGGAAATCAATTTCCAGGGGTGTCCCATCTGTTCGCCAGTGCCATGGCGGCACTAACTAGTATTAGTGTAGCGACCATCCTTCCGGCATGAAGGTGAGTTTCAATTCGTATTTCGCTCAATTTTTGAAAAAGCCGGAGGCGCTCAGGATATTTTTTATTTCCTGTTTCAGCTCCTCCCTTTTTTTGTTAGTGAACAGGAGTCGCGCCCATTTTGGAGCAGAACCAAATATCTCAACTTTTTTCGGGTGAAATATTACTTCGAACGTAAAGGGGCGGGCATCGATATGCAGAATCTCCTTCACGTTCTTGTCCCAGTTCATCTGGATCGAGACCTTCGAGTCCTGTGAATTTCGCTCTAAATGCTGCGTGATCGCCTTCCGTCGCGAGAGATTGAGCGGATGGTCGATTGGGATGTCGTACAGTTTCTCCTTCATCGGCAAAAAAGAAGACGGCCGGCCTTCAGTTCAGCTCGACCGGAGCGGGCGGTACTTGCGGGAGAAAATTCTGGACCTTTCCCGGACGCTTTCTCTCACCTCTGTCTGCGCTGCGTTTCGACGCCTTCGGCCCCGCTTTGTTTCCAGGGTCCACCGACGACCGTCCGAAACTCGAATTTTTTGATTTTGCCGAGCGCCGGCTAGTCGATGCTCTTCCGAACTGGGTTGTCGTCCTGCTTCCATTGGATCCCGATCGCCCGTTCACCAGATCGGATTTCCGGGAGCGAATCCACCCTCTTTCGGGCGCGGCAGCGTCCTTTGGCATTTTGCCTGCAGCGCCTTGAACTGGATGCTGGCTTTTCGAGCCCGCGGCCCTGGCTCTCCTGGAAATCTTTCGTTTAGCCGAGGCACGGGCATGGGCGGGGACAGCCCGGGAGCCTGTTCGACTGCCTGATTCCAACCTTGCAGGTCCGCTGGAAAAATCCTTCTCCGGATCCCATACCCAGAGGATCAAGTCCGTGAGTTCGAAACCGAGCCTCTGGAGAAAGTTTCCGATAAAGTTGCTGGTTCTCGGCCAATTTGCTCCAACCGCAACGCCAGCTCCAAAGGCACAGAAATGGGAAAACCGATGAAAACTGCCTGGGCGCTTTTCCATACGTCGCAAAGCATTCCCCAACCTCTGGAAAAAGGCAATAAAATACTATTTTAGTATTCTTTTACCAATCTTCTGCGCTTGACTTGATAATTTCATCTAGGAAGATGCGTTGTCACCCTAACAGGAATTATGAGCGCAACAGACACTCTTCACTCTGGAATCCTTGGTATCCCCGGAACGAAATTAGAAAGAGGAGCCGCCCGGCGAAGACCGCAGCGGGCGCCATCGGCTAGAAAAGTTGCCGCAACAGCGTTGAAACCTGCACGCAGTCGGGCACGCACGACGCCGAAGTCCGCCTCCGCCAGTCAACCGCTGCGAACCTCTCAGGTCCTTAAGGATATCCTGGCCAAGAATCCGGGCGTGTCGGAGTTTTCAATCGAGCGGATCGTAAATTCGATCGGGGACACCTCCTTTGGAACCTCCCTGATGTTCTTCGCGATTCCGGAGGTTGTACCGATACCAATCCCCGGGTACTCAACGGTGGTGGTAATCCCGACCGCGGTTATTTCTGCGCAGATGGCGGTCGGCCATAAGCAAATTAAGTTACCGAGATTCATTCTGAAGAAGACTGTCCCACGAAAGGCATTGGCGACGGCCATCCACGCGATTCTGCCATTGCTTGAAAAGGCAGAAAAATTCGCGAAACCGAGATGGAAGTGGGCTTCAACACCCTTGGCCAGGCGTTTGCTGGGGCTATATATATTCATCCTTGCCCTTTCCATTGCCTTCCCGATGCCGGGTTTCAATATGCCTCAGGCGATTTCAGCTTTTATAATTGCCCTTGGACTCGTTGAAAATGACGGCGTATTGATCATGGCGGGAGTCTTGGGCGGCCTTGCCTCATTGGCGCTATTGGGAGGCGCAGTTTTCGGAGTATTTTCGTTTTTAAACTTCGGGTTCGGGCCTTGGTAGGATACGGCCAGTAATAAAGTCGGCTGATCGCAGGCAGGATCGAAAGGTAACATCCCGGCGCAAAGGCAAGTGCGACAGCGTTTACAGCAGGTCTGATCCGGCCCAAGCATTTCTTTCTGGAGAGTTGCTTAGCTCACGTTCGGGAGGCACTTTCCGGACGTTACGTCAAAACTTAAGGTGTAGCCGAGCGGAAAAGATATTGATCGGACCCCTGTCTTTGTTAAATGCGGGGACGGCTATCAGCTGATAGTCGAGCGCCATGTTGATACCTTTGAAAAGTTCGCAGTCGTAATAGGTCTCGATTGCGTTCTCTGGACCGTAATGGGGCAGCTTGCCATCTCCGAC
>JAFAKL010000227.1 GCA_019235445.1 Verrucomicrobiota bacterium
CGGATTATCCGATTGGTCCAGACCGCGACGGGTGGTTTTGGCGATGACAAAGTTAGTCGGATGATTGACCCACACTGCCCCGGATTCCGGCCTGATGCTTTTCGGGACGACATGGTGGCAATTGTAAGACTCTCGCCGCCCGCGTGCCGGCTTGGCGCGTGAAGAACGGATTTCGGCCACAAAGGCAGGGGGGCGGCCTATTTCCATTAATTCAACGCCGGTCGAACCGACTGCGAGTGCCGCCAGGGCTCTGCCCACCGGGTGCGCGGCGAGCGCTTTGAAATAGTAAGCTCTCAAGGCCTGGTAATCGCGATTGGCCTGGGCGTATTCAGGTCCGTCGCGATCCAGGCAAGTGGCCTGAACTTTGTCCAGAACGACGCCCGGCAATTCTGGACACTGGCCGATGATGGACGGATCGGCTGAAATTTGCTCCAGGTTCAGGAGCATCTCGGCAACGGCACTCACCATCTCGGGACCGGGAGCGGAAGATTGAGAGGGACGGCTCATGAGATCAGTAAGTAACACTCATAAAGAATGTTTTATTATCAGCGATCCTGGAAGAAACACAAGATAAAAATGTAATTTAATTACCATTCTTTTTGCCTGCGCCGGGTCGCTGGATATCTTATCCTCAACTGGGATGCGTACCGGTTTCTGGCCCTCGATTTTTGCCGGCCATTTTTTCGGTTTGGCTCTGACTTTGGTCCCTATCATGGAAGCCCAGGACGCTTCCGATCTGGCCCCCGATCCTCATTTTCGCGAGGAGTTGGGAATCAACCAGTATACCACTCCCTCGATCCAACAACTGTTCAATACATTGGATGCGCTCAAACCCATTCCCGTCCAGGAACTGACACGTCCTCTCCGGGCCATACGTATTGACAACCGAGCGAGATTTGCCTTGAGCTTCGGGGTTCTGATCGGCGACGGGTTCCTTGCTGTCGAAGCAGAAGAGACGAAGTCGATGGAGCCGCTCGGCCGCGAAATGCTCCGTCGAGCAAAAGGACTTGGTGTACAGCAGCGAGTAGCCAGGCACACCAAGCAATTGCTCGATCTGGCCAGGCAATCAGATTGGCGTGGACTCCGCAAGGAACTGGTCATCACACAAAAGGATGTGGAAACGGCCATGCTCGATTTGCGGGACGAAGAAATGGTCCATCTGCTGAGCCTGGGGGGCTGGATTCGCGGGCTGGAGATCGGGGCTGCCAGTGTCGCGGCAGACTTTTCGGCGGAACGAGCGGCCAAGCTGCGGCAGTTGGATTTACTCGATTATTACCTGGAACGGTTGGGCACCCTATCGCCGCCTTTGAAATCGACGCCGCTCATCTCCCGGATCATCTCGGGCCTTGAGGACGTTCGCCAGAAGCTTGGCGACACGCCGGTTCTCTCGCGGGAAGACGTTTTGGCCATTCAGACGACCGCGCGCAGCCTGGTTGGCCTGATCGAGGATGATAGCTCCACCGCTACCGCGATCCGCTCAGAGTAGGCCATTTCCAAACGTCGTCGTCCTCGTTCTCGGGGCATTGGGGGGTGTCCACGAAACGGGCGGGCTCCGTTCACGGTTTCTCCAATTCTTGTGCCCCGGACCAGCATCAATCAAAAATGGCAAACGAGGACGAGGCCGATTGGAGAATTTCCTGACGCGGCGACAAGGGGTGTTGCGCCAAGGATTTCCGCTTGACCATGGGAGTCAAAGGGGCATCATGGCGCCGAGAATCAGCCTTAACCCTCTGATAGTCACTAATTAATATGCATGGAGACGTCGCGACAGTGGTTTGGACTATTTGCTATTTCTGGGTGGTTCTGGGGCTGTCTGCGTATGGCATTCATCGATATTCGATTCTTTATCTTTATTTCAAAAATCGTCACCGAAAGCCCGCGGCGGGCCCGAAATTGGATGTTCTCCCAATGGTCACGGTCCAACTCCCCATCTACAACGAAATTCATGTGGTTGAGCGGCTGCTCAAGGCCATCAGCGAGCTCGATTACCCGCGTGATAAACTGGAGATTCAGGTATTGGACGACTCGACGGACGAGACGCGCGAATTGACCGAGCGCAGCGTTGGGGACCTCCGCGCGCGCGGGTTCGACGCGGTCGTTCTGCATCGCGACAATCGGATCGGGTTTAAGGCCGGCGCACTGGATAATGGATTCAAGCAGGCGAAGGGAGATTTTTTCTTTATCCTGGATGCAGACTTTGTTGCGCCTCGCAACATTCTCAAGGAATGCATCCACTATTTCGTAGATCCGCGCGTGGGGATGATTCAGACGAGATGGGGTCATATCAACCGCTCGTTTTCGTGGCTGACGCGAGCTCAAGCGATTCTCCTTGATGGACATCTGGTGCTGGAACAAACGGCCCGGAGCCAGACCGGCCGATTCTTTAATTTCAACGGGACGGCAGGTTTATGGCGGAAACGCTGCATTGGCGAGGCGGGCGGCTGGCAGCATGACACTCTGACGGAAGACCTCGATTTGAGTTATCGCGCTCAGTTGCGCGGCTGGAAGTTTGTCTTCCTGGCCGACATCGTCACGCCGGCGGAGTTGCCAATCGATATTGATGGATTCAAGTCACAGCAACATCGCTGGGCCAAAGGTTCGATTCAGACTTGCAAAAAGGTCCTGCCGCGCATCTGGAAAAGCAAGTTGCCTCTGTTCATCAAGGTCGAAGCGAGCGCGCATCTGACGGCCAACTTTTCATATCTGTTGCTGGCGTGTCTTTGCGTATTGATGCATCCGTCTGCGGGAGCCGGCTCGCCTGCAGCCGGCGGAATCCTGCGCATGTTGCTGATCGATCTGCCGATCTTTGTGGCGACCACGGTGTCGTCGACCGTATTCTATCTTTGTGCCCAGAGAGAACTCCATCCGAAGGACTGGAAGCGCGAAATCTTGTTCTTCCCTTTTGTTCTGGCGCTCGGGGTTGGGCTTTCGATCAACAATGCTCGAGCGGTACTGGAAGCCATCTTCAATCGGAGCTCAGAGTTCCGCCGAACTCCGAAGTACGGCGTGGAAACAAAGCACCGTCCCCGGGGCAGCCCGTATACCGCAGTGCAAACGGTCCTTCCGCTCGTCGAATTTGGCTTTGCGGTGTATTTTACTTACTTCGTATTTCTTGCTTTTCAAAACAGGCAGTTTCTGTCATTACCGTTTCTAATGTTGTTTCAGATGGGCTTCGCCTATGTGGCTTTCAGTTCCGTGTGGCAGCGCATCATGCGCGCACAGTGGAACCAAAGGGACATTTCGGTGGCTTAACAACGGATGGGAAAACATTTTTTTTTAACGCTTTTATTAGGGGGCTGCGTGGTGATTAGCCGGGCTCAAAGCCCTTCGCTGAATTCCAGCCCGTCTCCAACCGCAACGCCTCAAACCGGGGCTGCGGCGGTTGCCGCGACGCCGACGCCCGCTCCAGTACTGGAACCGTCCCTGATCGTCAGTATCTCAGAGCAGAAGCTGGCGGTGGTGGTGAATGACAAAGTGTACAAGAGCTACAAAATCTCCACCTCGCGTTACGGTGAAGGCGATGCTTTTGGAAGCTGGTGCACGCCGATAGGCCATTTAGCAGTGGCCACGAAAATCGGCGGTTCGGTGCCATTTGGCGGGGTTTTCGAAAGGCGACGCTATACTGGAGAGATTTTGTCCGTGAACGCGCCCGGCCGAGACCCCATCGTGAGTCGCATTATCTGGCTGCGCGGTCTGGATTACACCAACAAGAACGCGTTCCACCGCTGCATTTATATTCATGGGACGCCTCAAGAAGACTCCCTGGGCAAAAAGGCGAGTTACGGCTGTATCCGAATGCGTTCCTCCGACATCATCGAGCTCTTCAACTGGGTCGCCACTGGCACAGAAGTTGCCATTGCAGACAAACCCATTGGCCGTGCGGTCAAAGATCTGGTGGAAAATCGACGTCTCGTGGCGACAAATACCATAAGACCGGAGATTAAATCCGTTTTCGTCCGCTGATCCGAACGGTCTCAGCCGCGGTCAGCGAAGAAACCCGGCCACCAGGCCGCTTTTCAAGGAGTACTCCCTGCTTTGCAAGCCCGGTAAGGTATGCTCGGGGACAGGGCACCTCGGACATGCTCAAACGAAAGCTCGGCGATGGGAGAAAAAATTCGACTTGGCAGACGCTTTGTGCTTGCTACATACAATATCTGGTGTTTAATGGACAACGCTTGTCCTACATAATGGGTTGCAGGACCACTTATGGGCAAAAGATCACACGTTAGGCACAGGATGTCGCCCGGGAATGGGCAGTTATTAACAACTTATTGTTATCGATACCGAAATTTCAGAAAAGGCCCCCGGCGATGATAAAAGTGAAAACAGGTGTCCGAGGCAGTGATTTGAGGGCGCGCAGCCGCACGCGCAAAAGGAAAGGCAGTCTCAAATTTGAGCGCTCTTTCAGCCACGAAGGCTGTTCGCCTTTTGACGAGATGGGGTGGGAACGCCGGGTCGCGGAAATCACCGATGATGGAGGGAAGGTGATCTTTCGCCAGGAAGATGTGGAGGTCCCAAAATCCTGGAGCGGGTTAGCAACAAAGATTGCTGTGTCGAAATATTTTTATGGAGATATTGCGAACGGCACGGACCTTCGCGCAGGGGGCCGGGAGAGTTCGGTTCGCCAACTGATTCATCGGGTGACACGAACGATAGCGGATTGGGGGCAGAAGGACGGTTATTTTGCGGATCTTGGTTCGGCGGAAGCGTTCTATAGCGATCTTACCTGGCTCTGCGTGAATCAGCATGGTGCGTTCAACAGCCCGGTCTGGTTCAATGTCGGGCTTTATCAGCAATACGGGATTGGGAAAGGGTCTGGACGAGGGAATTATTTCTTCAATCGGGGTGCGGGAGAGGCAGAACGAGCGGCCACCCAGTACGAGTATCCGCAGGCTTCGGCCTGTTTTATTCAGGCGGTGGACGATACGATGGAAGATATCATGCGGTTAGCGACCAGCGAAGCGATGCTGTTCAAATACGGGAGCGGGACCGGGTCAGATCTGTCAACCTTGCGAAGTACACGCGAAAAGCTCAGCGGCGGTGGACGTCCCAGCGGTCCGCTGTCGTTCCTCCGGGTGTACGACCAGGTGGCGAACGTGGTGAAGAGCGGCGGCAAGACGAGGCGCGCAGCCAAGATGAATACCCTCAAGGACTGGCATCCGGACATTGAAGAGTTCATCGAGGCAAAAGCGAAGGAAGAAAAGAAAGCATGGGCGTTGATCGAGCAAGGGTACGACGGCAGCTACAATGGCGAGGCGTATGGCTCGATCATGTACCAGAACGAAAATCTATCGGTCCGTGCGAGTGACGAGTTCATGCAGGCCGCGATCGATGGCCAGGAATGGTGGACCCACAATGTATTGAGCGGAAAACCATGTGAGAGAAAGGAGGCTCGCAGCCTGTTGCGAAAAATTGCCGAAGGGACGCATGTTTGTGGTGATCCCGGGATGCAATTTGACTCGACGATTCACCGGTGGCACACCTGCAAGGGAACAGGCCGGCAAAATTCAACTAATCCATGCTCGGAATATCTGTTTCTAAACAACACCGCGTGTAACCTCGCTTCACTGAACCTGATGAAGCTCAAGGGAGGCGACGGGGTATTCGACGGTGAGAAATTCCAGGCCGCCGTCCGTGTGTTTATTACAGCGCAGGAGATCCTGGTGGATAACGCAAGTTATCCGACGAAAGAAATAGCAGAGAACAGTCATATTTTTCGGACTCTTGGCCTTGGCTTCGCCAACCTGGGAGCGCTGGTAATGAGTTACGGGCATGGGTATGACTCGGACGAAGGAAGGGCTTTGGCCGGGTCAATTACTGCGATCATGACCGGAGAGGCGTACCTCCAAAGCGCTCGTATGGCCTCTGCCATGGGGCCGTTTCCCGGCTATCGGGATTCAAAAGCAACCGGGTTCACCCAGACTGTGGCCGCAGATAACGTGGACTCGACGCAGGAGGTCATCCAATTACACCGGCAATATTGCGATCGGATCGAGCACTCGATCGAGTTTGGCTTCCTCAAGGAAGAGGCGAAAGAGGTTTGGGACGCCGCTTTACGCGCAGGGGCAAAAGATGGATTCAGAAACGCCCAAGTTACTGTCCTGGCGCCTACCGGAACGATCGGGTTCCTGATGGATTGCGACACGACGGGGATTGAACCGGATATTGCCCTGGTGAAGTACAAGTTACTGGCCGGAGGAGGCATGTTGAAGATTGTTAACCAGACTGTGCAGCCGGCCCTGGAGAAGTTGCGTTATTCGCCGGAGCAGACGCAGCAGATTCTGGCGCATATCAATGAGCATGACACGCTCGACGACGTGCCGGTTCCGGAAAGCCAGACCACCTTCAAAAGCGGGCTCAAGGCGGAACACCTGCCGATCTTCGATTGCGCATTTAAGCCGTACAAAGGGGAGCGAAGCCTCCATTACCTTGGGCACTTGCGCATGATGGCAGCATGCCAGCCTTTCCTGAGTGGGGCGATCTCGAAGACGGTCAACCTGCCGAATGGCGCGACGGTCGAAGAGATCATGAACACCTATATCGAGGGATGGCGGCTTGGGCTGAAGGCGGTGGCGATCTACCGGGATGGCTCGAAGCGCTCTGCGCCGCTGAACACCAAAAAGACGAAGGACATGGGTGCGGAAGAGGTTGTCGTTCCGGCGGGACCTGAGCGGGAAATAATGCAGCGCAGAATCATGGACCTTGAGAAAGAGGTCCAGACGCTTCGAGCAGAGGTTGGGCAACCTTCCCGGAACCGGATGCCGGACACGAGGGTTTCAATCACCCATAAATTCGAGATCGCCGGCCATGAAGGCTACATCACGGTTGGATTGTACGAGAGCGGCCAGCCCGGAGAGTTGTTTATCCAAATGGCGAAAGAGGGGAGTACCATCGGCGGTCTGATGGACACCGTCGCGACGCTAACCTCGCTTGCTCTGCAGTACGGAGTGCCTCTCGAGAGCCTGGTGAAGAAATTTGCCTATCAACGATTCGAGCCAAGCGGCTTTACGAAGAACCCCGACATCCGCAATGCGACGAGCATCACAGACTACATTTTCCGGTGGCTGGGGTGCCAGTTTATCAAAGGCTACAAGGAAGCCACTTCACCGAGCCGATCGCAACTTGATCTGCCGATGAAGGAGATCGCTGATATCGACAAGAGAGCGATTAACCGTCCCGTAGCGGAACTGCCGCGGACCGCTGAGAGGGAAATCATCGATGTGATTACCAATCGATCGAATTCGGAGGGTACCGCCGAGGCAGTGGCCAATGGAAACAATTTATCGAAGACGCATGCAGACCGGGTTCGTGCTGCTTTGGGCAATATGTATATCGGCATGAGTTGCTCGAACTGCGGCAGCACCAAAGTCATTCGCGCCGGAGCGTGTGGGGTGTGTACTGAGTGCGGAACATCGCAGGGGTGCAGTTAGGACATCGTCTCAGACAGCGTCAGGGCTGGTGATCTTGTCGGGCTTTGGCAACCATTTCAGGGAAGCGGCAACCGGCGCAATTGGTGGTGTCGGCCAGGCAGAAGTCCTCGAAGATTTGAAGGAGTCCCTGCTGCTGATAGAGACAACGGATGTGTTCCCTGGCTCGATTGGTTTCACCGAAGAGGCGCTTGCACACGATCATCAGTCGCCGATTGCCTAGTTCGGCCCGGATTTTCTTGTACGATTCCCAGTCGTCCTGGTTAGTAGCAACCAACATCGGATGGATGACGTTCGCCAAAATCTCATTGATACGGGTCTGGCCGAGCAGATGAAAAGGCCGGGCGGTCCGCCGTGAGTTCAGCGTGAAATGGTGATCCCAGAAGGGGTGGGACAATCCATCCATCCATTCTGCAACGTCTTCGAGCCGGGGAGGTAATAACCGAACTTCCTTCCAGCGGCGGACCAATACGGCGAGTGCGCCGAGCCGCCGATGGGGATGATTGCTTGGCCGGGTCATTCCGAACCGCCAAAGGTTCTGGCGGAGGATGAGGTGTGCGAATTGACCTCGAATCTGCCACCAATGCTCCCAAAGATATCGGCAATAGTCCGGATCGATGGACATCGCACGATGGGTTTTCCGGTCCTCCAGAAACCCTGAGATGCCGAAGAGCAGACTTTCGGCAGCGGGCCCCAGCTCACGCAGCAGTTGGAGCCTGGCTCGCTGGGCCAGGACCAGGAATGGAATTTTGTTGAGCTTGTAACCGAGAGCGACCGCGAACGCCTGGAAGAGGGCTTCGTCCAAGCCGTGAGCGATCGTAATCCGGCGGAGTTGATCCGCCTTCCTCTGCATTCGAATGCGAGCAGCCGTCTCGATCAGTGAATCAATCGTCTGCTTTGGTAGCGATCGGAGAGGCGCGCAACAGCGGCCTGGGTGGGCAATCGGAGGATGGATGTGCAACAGGTCGATTTCGCCTTGCAAGTGGATTTGGGTCACCTCCCGATTCTGTGTCGTCCGGGTGAAATGGCTGGCGCCGCTTTTATGGAGGAACAGGTGGAGAACGACCCGATCAAAGGCGGGATTCTGGGAATGGCCGTGACGCTCCCAGTCCGCAACATGCATGTCGAATTCTATGTCTCCTTCCAGCAATCGGCCCCCATCGACGCGGAGAGATGCGTGGACAAAGTCGGGCCCGGGCTCGCGGTTCCAGAATCCGAACTGGACGATCTCGACAAGGGAACCAGAGACAGCGCGGAAACTGGTTCCGAACGCACCTGAGTACCAAATCGCCTGCCACTCAAACTCAGTCCATTTTTCGACGAGGCTAGCGTCTTGTTCTCGCAAAAGGGGCGTGACCCTGGTGCAAGCCTGTTGGTAAATGGATTCGTTGAAGCAACGGAAAGAAGGCTGCATATTATAACGTTGTTAACAAGTGTTCTATATTTTGGGCGAAAAGGCAAGTCTATAGAGTGGAATGGCGCTTCTAAGGCTTCTAAGTTAAGGAGGGTTTGAGACGGTTCTTTTGCCCCGAAGGGATTCCAGGATTTGCAGCGGCAGGGAGGTGCCGTGACGCATTTATCCCGGAGGGATCTAAACGAGAGTAGCCTGGCACGAAGCGCCTGGAAAAAAGAAAAAAGACGCGTCTCGTCCGTAGGGACGGTTGATCAAGGCTTCCTCCAAATGTGTCATTCTCCTTTCCTCGAAAGATATCTCTGGAACTGTTGCGCACATCAACCGTCCCTCCGGGACGGAGTCCACTTTTCTCTTTTGCCAGGCAC
>JAFAKL010000306.1 GCA_019235445.1 Verrucomicrobiota bacterium
GAATTCGCTCGGGTCTTCGATGATGTACCCGTCCCGCTTAGCCGAACGGAAAATGAGCTTGATGGCTTTAAGGTCATGGTTCGTCGTAGTAGCGCTCGCTTTCTGGGCAACCTGGTTCCGGAACTCGGTGACCATTTTCCGGGTCACTGCCGACAGATCGAGTTCAGCCGCTGGTCCCAGGAATTTGAGAAACTTCTTCGTGCTCTTACGATAGAAGTCGTGCGTTGACTGGGCCACTACGGGGCGTTTTTGCTTTTCAACCAAGCCTCGATGAATTGGCGGACCGTCGCAGAGGGAAAGGTTTCACCATAAGCCTCGCGCGCCAATGTAGTCAAAGTCTGGCGCACAGTGTGAACCGGAAGCTTGCGCTGGCTGATCTGTTCGTATTGCTCGGCGATCTTCATCGCATTCTTCGTTCTGTTTCTGGTTTATTGCTCGATCATCGAACTGAATGCGGTGCTCGGCGACGGCGAGCTCGGGAAAATCTTCTTCACCAAACGCTCGCCGCGAACCAAGGTGCCACCGCGGTAGCCGATTCTGACGCTCATCAAGCTCCTGAAGACGGGCGAGCGGTGAAGCTGATATCAGCGGAAGTAGATCTTTTGATCGTTGGACTGGTGATAAAAGTTTGCTGGTCCCTCGATCGCCAAGCACGGTGTTCGGTATGGTGCGCCTGAAAACAAACTGAGACGCCGAACGCAGGACTATTTTTCCTAAGTTAAGTTGCTTAGCTAGTGCAAGTCTGAAAGCATAGAAAGAGGCCTTCAACGCCCACATCGTTCGATCATGAAATGGTTCATCTCCGTCTCTGTCGCCGCTATTCTCTTTTCAAGTTGCGCGCAACTATCTACCGTCAAGAATGTTAAACCTGCTCCACCCAGCATCGGAACGGTTTCCCCAGCTAGCCTTCCGACGGAAAGAGATCAGCGAGCTAATCCGGAGGCTGCGCTGTCCCGTTATCTCGCTATTGCGGCGAAGGCCTGGGCAGATTTGGGGCGTGATCCATCGAATGGTGGCACCCTTCAAATTTACAACTATTCAGTCGGCCGAGTCGTTTCGCTGGTGCAAGAGACCGGCAAACTGCCGCGGGCTGGTGCCGCCATCATCGGAACCGGTCCAAACACCTACAAGCTTACCTACGGCAGCGACATCCAGTTCGTGGCTGATCCTCGGAACGTCCATCTGATTTCAGCCGATGAAATGGCGATCGCTGGGAAAAACTATTCGTCACGAGTGCGCCGCGCCGGCATCGGCGCCCCCGTGCTGGTCCAGACGGACGCCCCGGTAGAAAGGGCGCGAGAACAGTTTCTCTCGTCGGGCCGGCTTTACTACGGGATGACCGCAGTAATGGATTTCCAGGGTGCGCAGGTTCGATTGCTCATTAAAGACCCGTTGGCATCCGATCGAGTGGTAGTCGCTGGGCATGACTTTCCTCTGGCCGCCGATTTCTCGATCGGGCCTGCGGCTGTGCTCGCAAAAAATCGTCCTCAGCGACTAGGCTTCATTCGAATGATCCGGCCGGCCAGGTACGCCGATACGGCCTTGCTGGCTCGACTGCAGCCATACGATCCCAACAAAATTCCGGTGCTGATGACTCACGGCCTGCAGGACAGTCCCGCTACCTGGGCGCCACTAATCAACCAGCTGCGAACCGACCCCGAAATCAACAAGCGTTATCAATTCTGGGTCTACAGTTACCCGAGCGGTTATCCCTTTCCCTACTCAGCGATGCTCTTACGCGAAGAATTGGACCGGATTGCCAAGACGTATCCCCATCACAAGAAGATCGTGCTAATCGGGCACAGCATGGGCGGGCTGGTTTCTCGGCTGATGGTCACAGACAGCGGCATGACCTTCTGGGATTGTTACTTCGGCAAGCCGCCGGATCAGGTTCCCCTCGACGCAAAGGACAAGCAGCTTCTCGAGAGCGCGCTCATCTTCCAGCATCGCCCGGACGTCAGCCGAGTGATTTTCTTCTCGACCCCGCATCGTGGAGCGGGGCTGGCCACGAACTGGATTGGACGGATCGGCATCGCTCTCATCAGACTTCCGGAAAATATGCTTTCGGTGGGGGTAACAGCGACCAAATTTCTGATAACTCCCGGAAACTCCGCTAGAAAACCACACTTCCCGACCAGCATCGACACGCTCTCACCCTACAATCCATTTGTGAAGACGATGAATACTTTACCTATCGCGGACCATATTCCTTATCACTCCGTCATCGGCGACCGCGGCCGCGGAGATACGCCAAACAGTAGCGACGGAGTAGTGCCTTACTGGAGCTCACATCTTGAGGGAGCACAGTCGGAGCGGATCGTTCCTTCCGGTCACAGTTCGCATCAAAACAAGGAAGGGATGGAAGAAGCAGACCGAATCTTGCGACTCAATCTTAGCGCAAGCTATGTGAGTACCGGGAAGGCGGCTCGGAGGAACCTCACCCTACCAGCGTTCGGAAGGGGTGGGCTTGTCCGAGCCGCTCAATAGCTGTTCACCACAGGCAGGCTTTGGTAGCCAATCGATCGCCGGTCCAGCTCGGTCTTTAACCGGTCTGACAGTTTGCCGTCCGTCCAGATTTTGGCGCGTTTAATCTTCTTGTCGCTAGCGACGAGCCCGGCGAGGGCGTCTGCCCTCTGAGAGACTGTTCTCGTTCCACTTGCGGAGGTCATCCGGAGACGACTCATTGATTAAACTGTCAACAGTCTGTTCGACGCCGATGACCGTAAGGCCGATCCCGACTGCACCGCCGATAGGCCTCCCAAGATCTTGACGGCTGCAGCGACTTTGAGCGCACGATCATTATAATCCTTCCAGTCTTCTGGGCGCGGACCTACTCGTGTATTTGCTCATTTTGGGTGTGCGGAATTGCCTATAAACCACACAGAAAGGCCCTTCGCATCTTCCATTCCACGTGCCCCGCTCCTATGTGGCGGTACCATCGGACGATTTCAATTTACGAACAACGGCCAAAACCCGCTCCAGATTAAAGGTCTTTATTCAGTTCTAATTTCTTTGCGTTCACGATCTCCAAGTCTGCCCGCGTAAAAATTTCAACGATACCATGTTGGTATGAAGCTTCATAAGCGAAGGGGTCTCTTTTAATCTGTCCAAACCACCAAGCTGTTCCAGTACTGTCTGTCTCTGATTCAACGGACCAGTCGGCGTTCGGAGCGTTAGCTTGCAAAAGAGTATCGATCGCGTTCGGCGCAATAAAATCGCCATCCACTCTTTTATAGTCGATGCGCGAAACCATGTCATTAAACAACCATACAACAATGTAATATTCTGGCGTTCGAAACAGGTATTTTTCACGTCCGTATTCGTGCGTGGGCCTGTACTGCGTAGGTTCTCCGTAATGGTCTACGCATTCGGACAGTGACCAACCTAGCCCGGCTCTCGCCGAATTCGCGATTGTCAGGCTCGCGATGGCTATAAGTATTAGTAGAGTTTTTTTAATCATTTTGATGTACCACGAACGGGTTATGATAGAGACAACTCGTGTTAAAAGCCCGATAATAATCCAAACCACAGGTTACAGATTTCTCATCTTATCAAGTTTATCCTGCATGGCAGCTTCTCTATCGACCGAAATTTGGTCCCAGGTGCGGATAACGAAAACGTAGGCTGGTCTGTCCGGCGAGGTCGCTTGATTAGTGATAAACGACTGGAAACCGGTTACCCCCTGTCGATTTAGCAACCAAATTTGGGTCCCGCTTTCAGGATTAGAGAGGGTCTGAAGCCATTCAATTCCTTCCCATCCGAGTATGTCAGCCTGATTCTTCTTTTGCAGAATGTCGATCTCCTCAGAGGAAAAGGTTTGCCCTGACATTTTGCGGTAGACGATTTTTTTCACCTTGTCATTTCGGAGAGTAACGGTGAGACCCATATCACCTACGGTGAAATAATGGACTTCACCGGCATTGCCTCTTGTGAGGGGTTTAACCTCTTGACCGTACTTTTGGGTGCAGGTGGCGAGATCCCACCCGATATGCGCTTGTGCGCCGACTGTTGAAATCGCGACTAGACCCGCGAAAAGTAGAATGTGTTTCATACTGGTACTAGTAGTAGCGAGGGAGCCTCATACCGTCGAGAAGGGCGTCTTGCAATCGATTTGATCCAGGAGCAACTAGTCGCCGCATAAACTTGACCATTTTGTGAACTTTTTTGGCACCAAGTGGAACTAGTTGACTGTTGTGTCCTCTTCGAGGGCTTTTTGAGTGGAAGCAGGAGTGCCGATCACGGTTGGGGTTACGAGCGCAGGCGCTGACGCTTGCGCTGGTGGGTTGGTAACGTTGCTGATTTTCGCGTTGACTGTCGTCGAAGTCGGCCGAGCAGCCGGTTGTGCTGGGAGATTGTTATTCACGATCGTCGGCTGAGCAGCCGGTTGCGCCGGGAGATTGTTATTCACGATGACCGTCGTGCTCGAAGATGGAGCGGGAGTCGCTTTCTCGTGCACAACTCTTCGCTCATGGACCACAGTTGTATGATGCACAACACGTTCCCGAGGTTGAGTTTGTCGCTGCCCTCCGGAGAGGACCTTGTTGACAATTCCCAGTCCGATCCCGATCCCGATCCCGGTTCCAAAACCGTCAGCGCGAGAGTATCCGACCATTGATAGAGCGATAAGCCCTGTAAGTAAGAGTTTCATATTTTTGAAAGTAGTTTTGTTGGATTAACGAGTCCTTCTCATATAAAACGAATCATGCTTGTGTTGGGGCGAGGATAGGTAACTGTTGGAACAAACTCTCGTCCCTCGCAGCAGAGTCTGAATTTATTTTAGCGCGACGCCCGCAAGTTGGTTTAGGTCTAATGCAAAGTGCTGGAGGCCTATTCCATGGCCCTTGGAGTCTTTCCCACCCTTTGTGCTCCGGAGGACTGAAGGGATCCACTGGGGGCTATGGACGAGGCTAGCACGTTCTGTGCCGCACTCGAGGATGGAGTTGGCGTTAAACCAGTCTCTCATAGGAAATCTTTATTTTCCGATACCGGTTTAGTTTTGCCTTTAACCTTTTTTCTGTTGAACAGCGGAGGGCGATCGGCAAATTTTGCCTATCACTTGGAAATCAACCAACAAGTTGGTGGTGGAATCGACCTAAAGTTCACATTAGGAAACTTCAGGGTATTAACAAGCTGGCGAGACATTGCCTCGGTAAGCGTCGCTTCAGCTGGGCGAGGCCTGGCTCCTCAGCTATGAAGACCCCAAATTCCTTCTTCCGCGCCTTCAGGGAATCTTTTCCGGATTCCCAACCAACCAGAGGTAACTGATCAGTGCATCCAGAATATCCTCCATCGTAGTGCTGGTAAACTGGTAAGCTGAACAATGAGCATCCACGAAATTCTCGAAGAACTGCCGAAATTGACCGAAGACGAAAAGCGGCAGCTCTGGAATGTCTTAGATCACGAATTGGGTGATGAATCGGAAGAGGAGAGCCCGGAGGTCTTGGCTGCCATCGAGAGAGGAATTCGATCCTTGGAGGCCGGGGAGCGAACTCACACGCTCGATGAAGCGCGGGAAAGGGTCAGGGAAATTGTCGCTAAGGCTCGTGGACAGTGACGAGGCGACATGTATGCCGTAATTCTTTCGGATGCAGCGCAAATCGATCTCGACAGCATCGTTCAGTACATCGCTGTTCATAATCCAACGGCCGCTGAA
>JAFAKL010000106.1 GCA_019235445.1 Verrucomicrobiota bacterium
ACGACGGAACTATCTTTAATGTAGGCTCGCGGAGTATGGGTATGACCGAAGAAACAGAGTTGGGTGGTTTGCCTGGAAAAACTGGCGGCTGCGTCCAATTGATTCAAGACATAACCCCACCCGCCTGGATCCTCTAGAGAAGCATGGACAACAGTGAATCCATGGATGGTTGAGACGAGCGGAAGCTCACCCAGCCATAACTTTTCGGGAGAGGTCAACTGGTCACGTGTCCATTGAATAGCTACCTCCGCGAGCGGATTGAAACTCTCCAGGGAACTATCGGATGAAGCATAGTCATCGTGATTTCCCTTAACGACCGGACAATTTAGCGATTGGACGATCTTCAGGCACTCGCGCGGATTGGCGTTGTAGCCGACCACGTCTCCAAGACAGATAGTCGACGAACACCCCTGATCCCGAGCGTCCGCGAGCACAACTTCAAACGCCTCTAGATTGGCGTGAATGTCGCCGAAAATCGCAATCCGCATCGTGGTCCGAAGTATGAGACCGAACGCGATTACAGTCTACGGTTTTGTGTTTGCAATCCCTAATTTAGGTACGCTTAAGTCAGAAAGGGCTGACGCGCAGCGCCTCATCAGTCAGAAACCATGTGAAATGAGCAGACATCCTGGTTCCTGCGCTGTTGGCTCAATGCCGAATTTCAAATCCTTTCAAGCCGCTCCTCAAGGCGATCTCGTGAACAACGAATCGATGAAAATGCCGTCGCAGATGGCTGTCCAGAATGGCGTTGAGAAATTCGTCGACCTCCCTTTCTTCACCCTGGACATCCAGTTCAACCCGACCATCAATCAGGTTCTTAACCGATCCTGTCACTTCATACCCAGTCGCAATGGCTTTCACGGAAAAGCGGAAACCAACTCCTTGGACCCGCCCCTCGTATAAAATTCGCTTTGCGACCATCGCTTTTCCTTAGCAAACTTCCCATCCGCTTGGGAAAAGATGCCGGCAAAAGTTGAAAGTGTTTCCTGCATCGCCCAAAAAAGAAGGCGAACCGCCGAAATTGCGCAGGGACTTTACTTACTCCGGGAACCGCAAATATCACCAAAGAGCCTGGCGGATAGAGCGGTTCCCGTGCAATTTTTCAGGGCTTTCTAACGCTTCCAGTCCAGAGCACCCTTTTTGATAGCGTAAACGAAGCCGATCATTAAGATCACCACGAAGCTAAGCATGCTGCCAAAAATGATCCATGGATTGAATTGATTCACGTAATCTCGGTAAACCACAGCCCATGGATACATGAACACAATCTCAATATCGAACAGAATGAAGAGCATCGCGACAAGGTAAAATTTAACGCTGAATCGCGGTTGTGCTTCGCCCTGGGGAAGCATACCGCATTCGTAAGCCGAATCCTTGATCGCGTTGCGTTTTCCGACACGACCGACGATTACGCTGATCAGCAAGGCGACAGCGGCGAACCCGATCGCGACGATCACTTGCAACAGGATCGGTAAGTAATCCTGCAACATAATGGTATAGTCTCGCTTAGGACTTTGCTGCAGCCACTGCGGCCGCTTGGGCCGTGTTTGCCGCCGTCATTGCTGCTAAGGCGGACGAATCACCCTTATAAATTTTTCCGCTTTTTTTTACTACACCTCGAGCTACCAGATTTTGCAGCTTTTCGTAAGCACGCAAACGCAACATTTCTTCGCCTCCACTCGCCGCATTTCGCTGGCGCAGATTTTCGTGAACGATTTCGAAGAGTTGTTTGAACTCGAATGATTTCTTTTGAGAAAGCACTGTAACAAGTTCTTCGGTGACCAGGTCAGGGAGGCGTCGTGAAAAGGCGTTTTTCTTCTGAATAGCCATAGAGGGATCAATATAGCACACAAACTTCGTAAAACGAGGGGAATGTGGGAAACGTTATGTCCCAACACCTCGTAAAAGCGGGTCCAGCCCATCCTTAAACGTGGGATAAATGGGCTCCCAAGCCAGTGATCGCAGTTTCTTGTTGCTGACTTGTTTGCTGCTCCAGCCCCGTTTTCGATTGTAATCCCGTGGACCTCTGGGCGGTAGCGGCTTGTTCAAACGCTCGCAGACGTAGTGAAACCATTCCATCTCAGTTACCGGTCGATTGTCCACGACATTGAAAAGCCCACTCGATTCGGCTTCGGCTAAAAAACGGAGCGCGTGGGCCGCGTCCAACTGGTGCAGCGAATTCACTACCCGCTTTCCGTCTTCCTGAATAGCCGCCCGCCCCTCCAGAATCCTCTGCAAAGAAACGCAACGTCCAGGGCCGTAAAGTCCCGCGAGACGGGTTACGGTGCCACCGGAAGCAAGTACCATATCCTCGGTTTTACGGAGAACTTGACTCGTCTCTGATACGGAATTTGCCGGAGAATTTTCATCCACCCAGGAGCCGTCGGTTTGAGCGTATACCGAGGTTGAACTGCAAAAGATGAGGCGTCTGTAATCTAGATGTGCCATCAGGTTTTGGGTTCCGGCAAGGAACACCGCGGCGTATCTGCTGACGTCGCCGCGCCCGGAACTGGCGCAGTGAATCACCACATCAAAGCTGTGGTCCGCGAACGCTTTAAGGCCGGTCCTTTCGCTGATATTCGCTGCATGGACGCGAAAGGCTTCTCCTTGGAGATTCGCTGCGGAAGATTCCGACGCTGTGATCGCGTGCGTCTCCCAGCCCGAAGAAACGAAGTTCCGGGCCAGAGGTAGTCCGACAAAACCGCACCCTGCGATCAGCACCGACCTGCGCATCCGATATTCTATACTGATCCGCTTCACGACGCCACGAGACTGAACTGGGGTAAGCGAACCGTCTCGGTTTGCCCTCCCGCAAAAGTAATGCGGCGAGCGGCACCCTTTCCCCCCATCGGAATTTCACTGGACACGACCTCTACTCCTGCCCCATCTTTGCCGACTTCTATGTCTTCCGGGAAAGTGGTCGGTCTAACGGTCGGGCTCTGGTTAGTGGCCATTTCGTTTTTACACGCGACTCTGAATCTCGGCATTTTCGCTCCCCACAAGCCGGCCGGGGGGGCACCCTTTCGCGTCGGGTTTATCCCGGTCACCTGCCATCTGACCTGTCCGGTTACCGATTTTATCAACAAGCAATTGACCGGAGCGTCCGAATTTGAACCGGTTCGCTTCCAAGGCTGGCCGGAACTCAAAGAAGCATTCATCTCCGGTTACCTCCCTGCCACCTTCATTCTTGCTCCGCTGGCAATGCGGTTGCGCGAGGATGGCGTGCCCATCAAGATTGTCTATCTCGGTCACCGCGACGGGACCGCCATGGTGGTGAACAGAGAATCCGGGATTTATCGGATCGAGGATCTACGAGGCAAGACGATCGCCGTGCCGAATCGTTTCTCTAATCAAAAGCTGCTCGTGCTCAAAGCGTTGAAGGAACGCGGCGTGCCGCTTGACCAGGTTAGGATCGTGGAGATGGCGCCCCCGGATATGCCGGCTGCCATCTTTAGTAAAGCGGTGGATGCGATTACCTCAGGCGAACCGTTTATGGGACAAGCAGAGCTGGATGGCTACGGTCGTGTGTTGTACCAGACTAAAGACGTGTGGCCCGAATTCATTTCCTGCGTGCTGGCGGTGCGCGAAGATGCCATCCGTGACCATCGTGAGACTGTTCAGAGGCTCGTGGACGGAATTGCCAAAAGCGGGAAATGGCTCGACGAAACCATGGATCACCGCATGGAAGCAGCGGATTTTGTCAGCCAGTATTATTACAACCAAAACCCGCGCCTGCTCCGATTCGTTCTCAGCAAACCGCCGGACCGGGTCAAATACACGAACCTCGCCTTGCGTAAAAATGATTTCCTGGAGATCGAGGCCTTGGCTAAGGATTCCGGAATTTTGAAAGGAAACGTGACCTTCGAGGATTACACGGACACGAGTTTTGTGCCGCCAGATAATTCGATCCGACCGTATGCGTGGAACTATCGGGTCACTAAGGATACGAAATGAAAAAGAGCATTTTGCTCCCGCTCGCTGTTCTGCTGGCAGTCTATTTTCTATGGGATCTGGCAGTGCTGCTCTCCCAGTCTGATATTTTCCCGAGGCCTTACCAGGTTTTTCTCGCCATTGTGGAACTGATCCAGCACGGCCTGCTTCTGAAATATGTTGTCGCTTCTCTTTTCCGCGTTAGCGTCGGATTTACCTTGGCCGTTCTCATCGGTGTGCCTCTGGGGTTGCTGCTTGGTTGGTTCAGGTCAGCTTTTTTGGCGTTCAACCCGTTGATTCAGCTCCTTCGTCCTATTTCTCCAATCGCCTGGATTCCCCTCGCGATTCTGTGGTTCAAAGTGGACGACCGAGCGCCAATCTTTCTTATTTTCCTTTCCAGCCTTTTTCCGATCACCGTCACCGCGATTGCCGCAGTCCAGAATATTCAGCCTGTCTACGTTCGTGCTGCGCAGAACTTCGGCGTCAGCCGGATTGACCTTTTCAGGAGAGTGATTTTTCCAGCGTGTTTGCCCCAGATAATCACCAGCCTCCGCATCTCCTTAGGCATAGCCTGGCTGGTCGTCGTCGCCGCCGAGATGATCGCGGTGGACTCTGGGCTGGGCTACCTGATCATCGATGCCCGGAACGCCGGGAAGCGCTACGACCTGGTCGTGGCCGGGATGCTTATCATTGGCTTGATCGGCCTGATTCTCGATCTGCTGGTTCGCAGTCTCGAGCGATTCGAAGAAGTAAAATGGGGCTACTCCCAAACACGGTAGCTCGCAGCAATCGCATACTCTGGAAATGAGCGGGCACCCTGCTTTCTTCCCTTCTGAATCCAGTCTTTCCCCAGAGTCACTTTGCCGACGGCTTTACAGCGCGATATGGCTGGTCGTCTTTTCGGCAAGAGGCACTGCAAAATGGTGAGCGCGCCTGTTATCAGCGTCCGAGATCTGGGACTCACCTTCCCCGCAAAGAAGGGTGCTGAACCTATCGTTGTCCTGCGCTCGATCAGTCTGGAGATCGCGGCCGGAGAATTTGTCTGCATCGTCGGTCCTTCCGGATGTGGCAAAACGACCTTGCTGAATATCATTACCGGTTTCCTGAAGCAGTCGGCAGGAGAGGTGCTGGTTCAAGGGGCTCCCGTCAAAGGTCCCGATCCAAGGCGGATTTTCGTTTTTCAGGATAATGGCGTTTTTCCATGGCTGACCGTTGAACAGAATATAGAATTCGGCATCGCACGTCGGCCAAGCGCAGAGCGGCGGGAGATCGTGCATCGTTACGTTCAATTGGTTGGACTCACCGGGTTCGAGAAAGCCTATCCCCGGGAATTGTCAGGTGGAATGCGCCAGCGGGTGGAAATCGCGCGGGCCTTGGCCCCGAATCCAGAGATCATCTACATGGATGAGCCGTTTGGTGCGCTCGACTTCATTACCCGTTTGAAGATGCGTGCCGACTTAACCCGGATCTGGCAGGAAGAAAAGAAAACCATTCTCTTTGTCACCCACGATATCGAGGAGTCCGTCCAACTCGCAGATCGGGTCGTGATTCTTAGTTCGCGCCCAGGGTCCGTCCGCAAACAGGTCAGGATAGATTTGCCTCGGCCTCGCGATCTCGACTCCCCGGAATACCTGGACCTGCGAGACGAAATCCTCCATACCATCGGCATGAGTCTCGGAGTGGGAGCTGGTGAAGAGGAGTCAGCAGGACTTTCCCTTGAAAGACCTAATCGAACAGTTGCGCAATCGAGTTGATCTCGAATTGGATCAGACCCGCCAAGCCTCCAGACAGCTCGCTGACCCTGCAGTTTCCGAGCTCGAAAAGGGAGATTTCCTCGTGGCTCTGAAAACCAAGGGAGAATCCGGCGAAGAGCTAGGATATTTCGCCCGCGCCTTTCTGGAACTCGCGATCCGGCCTGATCTCCAACTGCCTGACAGGGCAGGGATAGATATCGTTGGGACAGGAGGCGATCGGCTTGAATTAATCAATGTCTCAACCACATGCATCTTCCTGCTTGCAGCAGCGGGTGTGGTGGTGCTGAAGCATGGAAATAGGGCAATCACTTCCAAGGCGGGAGCTGCCGATGTGCTTGAAAATCTGGGGATTCCTATTGCCTGCGCGCCGGAGCGGATGGCCGATTGCATACACCAGACCGGTATCGGATTTTTCTTCGCTCCGCTGTATCACCCTGCCTTTCGGCTGATAGCTCCAATTCGCCGGAAATTGGCAGAACAAGGAATTGCCACGGTGTTCAATCTTCTCGGCCCACTCCTGAATCCGGCGCAACCGACATGCCAGCTGACTGGGGTCTTTTCTCCAACGATCTTGGAGCGGTATGCGGTTGCCTTGCGTGAGGTTGGCAGAACCCGTGCATGGGTCGTTCACGGTCAGGTCCTTGGAGGCTCTGGGATGGATGAGATTTCGTTGCTCGGCGAAACCGAAGTCCACGAGGTGAAAGGGAATGCCCTCAACCAATTCTATCTGTTTCCGGAAAAGTTCGGTTTCCGAAAGCCGCCGCTTCATGAGTTGCGCGGCGGTGATGCGGCGCAAAATGCGCGCGCGTTGACGGATATTCTGGCAAATCACGACCGCGGCGCCAAGCGCGATTTGATCACGATTAACGCAGCGGCTGGTCTAGTAGTCGCGGGCGTAGTTCCTCGCATGGAGTCCGGAATTCATCTGGCCAACGAAATTCTCGATTCAGGTCGGGCCCTCGAAAAGCTCCGCGAATTCCAGCGCTTTTTCGCCGCCTGAACACCAGACTGCTTCTTTAGCCCGTTATGCAAGGCGCGGCGAGGATCTTGTTCTTGCTCTTGTTCTTGCTCTTGCTCTAGTTTTTGTTCTTGCTCTTGTTCTGGTTGTGGACGCTCGACATTTGACCCATCCCAAGCTGACGCCCCTCTCCCCACACCCGAACCCCGAATTCCTTATTTGGGCAGGTGATCGAGACAATATTCCTCGCCGTTACGGGAAACGCGGAAATCGAGATCGGGATTATCTTTCTCGGTTCGCTTGCAGACCACGCAACGGTGAAGGGTCCCTTCTCCGGACGCCTTATCGAACTTGCGCCTTCGAATATCCGTTGCAGTTCGGTCCCGAATATTAGCGTAAGCCGCCGGCCCGAAAAAAACGAAATAATTAAGGAACGAGACCAGGATGGCCAATTTACTGCTAAGGGGACCGCCGAATAATTGGATGAGCAACATCGCCAACGTGAAATACGCGAGCCATTTAACCTTCAGTGGCAGAATAAACAGAACGTAGATTTGCACGTCGGGATAAAGCGTAGCGAAAGCAAAGAAAAGAGAAGAATTCAATGCGAACGCAGAAACACCGGTGCCTCCAAAAAAAAATGCCGCAATGGTAACGCCAACCATCCCAAGAAAGTAGAAAAGCGTTACCCGGAACGCACCCCAAGCATGTTCCAGAGCATCACCGATCCAGACCAGGAACCAGAGGTAGACGACTAAAAAGACCATAGAGAACGGAGATCCTGGACTGCCGCCGACCTGCGGTATGAATATGTAAGAAACGAGACGCCAAACTTCCCCGTGAAGAATCCTTTCAGGGATCAATCGGAGAGCCTGGACGAAGCTTGGCTTAATAGAATTCAGGAGATAAACAAGCCCGTTTAACACTGCAACCAACTGCATGAGGCGCGGCACGCCCAAAAACCCGACGCGTGCTTCCAGCCAGCTTATCCAAGACATAGGTCACTTACTCCTTCGGTGCGGGCAGCGCGTCAACTCCAACAGAGCTTTGCCCAAATGTCGACGCCCGAGCCTTATAACAACTCGGCAAAGGAGCATGTGCCGAACAAGTGCGCCTGGAACAGGGTCGACTCACACCTACTCGACGTCGGTCAGCTCCGCTTCAACATGATCCATCAGGCCAGGCGGTACCGATCCCATAGCGCTGACCTAATTCAGAGCGTTACTCGCGCCGACAGCGGGCCGCTCCTCGGTCCGGTGGACGCAAATCCCTCATGCCCCGATCTGGGCCATGTATTCCTCAGCGGATTTCAGCAAGGAAATCTCCTCTAAATTTGAAAGCCTCAGCTTAAAAAGCCATCCTGCATTGTAGGGATCGGTGTTCACGAGGGCTGGATTGCTCTCGAGTGCGGAGTTGGTTTGAAGAACTTCACCGCTCACCGGCGAGTAAATGTCGCTAGCCGCCTTCACGGACTCAACGACAGCCGCAGGGCGTCCCGGTTCCAATTGCGCTCCAATTTGAGGCAACTCCACGTACACAATGTCCGTGAGCTCCGCTTGAGCATGGTCCGTGATGCCTACGGTAGCAATCTCGCCCTCTGTTCGAATCCATTCATGGGTCTCGGCGTATCTGAGATCGTTGGGAACTAGCATCGCTTTTTGTATATCGGTTTTTTTTCGACAGTCGCGGGAAATCTGCGACCGCGAACATCTATCTCAACTTTTTGGCCCGGTTTCGAAAAGGGTACGCTGAGATAGCCCAGACCAATTCCGATCCCGAGACTGGGGGATTGCGTGCCGCTCGTCAACTCGCCCACCTGTAGATCGCCGACGAAAACGGGATAGTGCGGTCGCAACGGAGGAGATTTCCCATCAGCCTTGAGCGGGACGAGTCGCTGTCTCAGCCCTGCTTCCTTTTGCGTGATCAAGGTGTCCCGCCCGACGAATTCTGGTTTTCCCAGGTCGACGAAAAAACCAAGACCAGCTTCGAGCGGTGTTCGCGAGGGCGAAAGATCTGCTCCGTTTAACGGGTAACACACCTCCATGCGCAAAGTGTCTCTGGCTCCCAATCCACATGGTTTCACACCGAGCGAGGTGCCGAGCTCCAGCAGATGGTTCCAAACCGCCGCCGCAGCCGCCGCTGGATAGAAAAGCTCGAAGCCATCCTCTCCCGTATATCCAGTTCGCGCCAGCAACACGGGAATCCCTTGGATACGGAATTCCTGGATCTGATTTCGGATCGGCAGATTTCCGAACCGCTCAAGCAATTCTGCAGACGCAGGACCCTGCACCGCTAGCGCGGCGAAGTGGTCGCTGAGGTTTGATAGCGCAACTTCACCGAACAGCCGCGATTGCATCCAATCGAAGTCTTCTTCGATCAGCGCGGCGTTCACTACGAGGAAGTAATCGTTGTCGTTACGAGAATAAACGATGAGGTCATCGATCACGCCGCCCTGTTCATTCAACAGTAAGGTATACTGCCCCTCGCACTTTTTGAGTCGCTTCAGGTCGTTCGTGAGCAAGGTATTCAACCAGTATTCGGCAGACGCTCCTGAGACCCTGATCTGGCCCATATGCGAAATGTCGAAAATGCCGACCTGCTGACGAACGGCCCGGTGTTCTTCAAGGATGCTCGAATAAAAGACCGGCATCTCCCAACCGCCAAAAGCCGTCATCTTTGCACCGAGCTTTAAGTGGTTGGCGTAAAGAGGCGTTCTTTTAAGAGGTAAGGTCGCGGTGTCACTCACAATGTCCTCACGATAGATGGGAATGAATCGTGGGCAACCGCTACCAACGCATCGAGTGAAAGTGGCATGACGCATTGGTCCGCCCCCTCTCTGTCCCTCGCTGCGGTGGCAGGCAACTTGTATTTATCGCCTTGCTACTCCATGTTTCGCGATGCCGAGAAGTAATGTTTCCAGGAAGATTACAAATATTGCCTTTCCCTCGTTCGTAGAGCGGCACGTCGGCCCCCGCGGCGAAGAAGTTTGCGAGATGCTGCGCCGAATCGGGTATGAATCCCTTGACGCTCTGATCGACGCTACTGTCCCGGAAACGATTCGCTATGCCGGCAGACTCAACCTGCCCGATCCGGAGACGGAGTTCGAGGTCCTGCGGAAATTCCGTGAAATTGCCGTTAAAAATCGAGTGGCGAAATCCTACATCGGCCTCGGTTATCACGCTTGCGTAACGCCGCCGGTGATCCTCCGGAATATTCTAGAACAACCGGGTTGGTATACGGCCTATACTCCCTACCAGCCGGAGATAGCGCAGGGACGGCTCGAGGCTCTCCTGAATTTTCAGACGATGGTGACAGATCTGACCGGCTTGGAAATTGCCAACGCCTCTTTGCTGGATGAAGCGACGGCCGCAGCCGAAGGGATGGCAATGTGTTTCGCGCTGCGCAAGCAACCCGCGGTTCGAGCGTTTTTTGTTTCCAAGACCTGTCATCCGCAAACGATCGCTGTC
>JAFAKL010000128.1 GCA_019235445.1 Verrucomicrobiota bacterium
ATATGTCAACAATGCCTGGTTGCAGGAGTTGCCGGATCCGATCACCAAACTGACCTGGGACAACGCTGTCCTTCTGAGCAAATCGACGGCGAAAGCGCTTCAGGTGGATGATGGAGATATCATCGAAATCAGCGTCAGCGAGCGAAAACTTCAGGCGCCCGTGATGATTGCACCGGGACACGCCGACTATTCGCTCAGTCTTTCTCTCGGTTACGGCCGTTGGGTGGTTGGCAAAGTTGGCCGCGACACCGGATTCAACGCGTATGTGTTGAGAACGACCGGCGCTCCCTATTATGCCGCCAGAGCAACGGTCAAGGTGATCCAGAAGAACGGCCATCAGCTTGTTCAGACGCAAAACCATTACAGCATGGAGGGGCGGGCGCTGGTGCGGGAGGGTACCGTAGAGGATTACCGGAAGAATTCCGATTTTGCCAACGATGTCTGGATGGACGCCGATATTCCGCCCAATGTGTCGCTTTACAGTCATCCGCCGCTGAACGCGCCTAATCAGTGGGCGATGTCGGTGGACCTGAATACCTGCACCGGCTGTAACGCTTGTGTAGTGGCTTGCCAGGCGGAAAATAACATCCCGGTAGTGGGTAAGGAGCAGGTCCATAATGGCCGCGAGATGCAGTGGATGCGTATTGACCGTTATTTTGCCAGTGCAGAAGGCGACAAGAATAATCCGCACCTGGAGGACGACCCCGAAATGGTGATGGAGCCAATGATGTGCCAGCACTGCGAAAACGCACCGTGCGAGACTGTTTGTCCGGTCAACGCGACCGTCCACAGCGAGGATGGGCTCAACCTGATGGTTTACAATCGTTGTATCGGCACTCGATATTGTTCCAATAATTGCCCATTCAAGGTTCGGCGTTTCAATTTTTTCAATTACAACGATCGACCGATCCTGGATCGGGTCGACAAAGGGTTGCCTGGGTTTCAAGGCAAATCGGAGCTTTACCTCGGACCACTGGCGCCATGGGGCATGGCTGAGATTTCGAAGATGCAAAAGAATCCGAACGTCACGGTGCGCAGCCGTGGGGTCATGGAAAAATGCACCTATTGCGTGCAGAGGATCGAAACCGCCAAAATTGCGCAACGGGTCAAGGCAGGCGTCACAGGCGATCTGACGCTCCCGACAGATTCCGTCCGAACGGCTTGTCAGCAGGCCTGCCCGGCTGAAGCGATTGTCTTCGGGGATTTGAAAGATCCGAAGAGCCGGGTGACACAGCTTCGAACACTTCCGCAGAACTACCATTTGCTCGAATATCTTAACCTGCAGACTCGCACGGCGTATCTGGCGCGGATCCGCAACCCAAACCCGAAGATGCCTGGTGCCGGAAGAGTCGGCAAAATCAACGTGGACGAACAAGGCGATCAGAGGCACGGTTTGCCGCACGCCGAGAATGAAACCCCCGGAGGTAATGCGTAATGGCTGAGAACGACGCATCGACGACGGTTTTCGTGGAACGGATGCCCAGGGCTCCCCTGGTGTGGAACAACCACTCGATGGCATGGATTTCCGATCGGATTGCGGGGATCGTCGAGAACAAAGCGCCTCGCTGGTGGTGGGTCTCAATCGCCATCACCGCCTCCGTCGCCGGCTTCGGACTCTTCTGCATTTTTTATCTCCTGTTCACGGGGGTCGGGGTCTGGGGAAACAACATTCCGATTGCCTGGGCGTGGGGTATCACCAACTTTGTGTTCTGGATCGGGATCGGTCATGCCGGCACTTTGATTTCGGCTATTCTGCATCTCTGTCGTCAGAAATGGCGTACCTCAATTAACCGGGCGGCCGAGGCAATGACCCTTTTTGCCGTGATCTGCGCGGGCATCTTTCCGGGTATCCATGTCGGCCGGATCTGGATGGTCTGGTTTATGGCTCCGGTGCCGAATCCGAACTGGATCTGGCCCAATTTCCGCAGCCCCTTGATGTGGGATGTCTTCGCGGTCTCCACCTATTTCACGGTGTCCGTTTTATTCTGGTACCTCGGGTTGGTGCCTGATCTGGCCACGATGCGCGATCGCGCGAAGGGCCGGGTGGCGCGAGCCGTCTACTGGGTGCTCTCCTTTGGGTGGCGTGGAGGTAACAGACAATGGCGGCACTATGAAATGGCGTATCTGGTCCTGGCTGGTATTTCGACGCCGCTCGTTCTTTCGGTGCACTCCACGGTTTCCTTCGACTTCGCTACGTCGGTATTACCCGGATGGCACACCACGATTTTTCCGCCCTATTTCGTTGCCGGAGCAATCTTTGGCGGCTTTGCCATGGTTTTGACACTGATGCTTCCCGCCCGATCTCTGTACAAGCTCCAGGATGTCTTTACCTGGGACCATATCGACGTCATGTGCAAACTGCTGCTGCTGACCGGTTCCATTGTCGGGTATGCCTACTGCATGGAATTTTTTGTGGCATTCTATGGAGCGAACCCGTTCGAACGATTTGCCTTTCTGAACCGCTATTTTGGTCCTTATTGGTGGGCCTCCTGGACGATGTTCGCTTGCAACGTGATCATGCCCCAGCTCATGTGGGTCCGCGCGTTCCGAAGGAACTGGGTGATGGTCTTTTTTGTTTCAATGTGCGCCAACGCGGGGATGTGGTTTGAACGTTTCGTCATATTCGTGATTTCGCTGCACCGGGACTTTCTCCCATCCGCCTGGCGAATGTATTACCCTACTTGGGTGGACGTGTTCACCTTCGCCGGAACCTTCGGGATTTTCCTGACGCTCTTTCTGCTGTTTATCCGATTCCTTCCGATGGTCGCCATGTCCGAGGTGAAGGGGGTTCTTCCGGAGGCGGATCCTCACTACTACCCGCCCACTGAGGGTGGTGGGGAGGAAACTGTGAAGGAGATTCACGCATGAGCGCAGCCGCTCTGACCAAACCTCCCTTCGCCGTCATTGCGGAATTCTCGAGCGCAACGGCTCTTTACCAAGCTTCAGAGAAAGTGCGTGACGCAGGCTTCAAATTCTGGGACGTCCATTCGCCTTTTCCGATCCATGGAATGAACAAAGCGATGGGACTTGGGAAATCGCCTCTGGGCTACATCATCTTCGGTGGCGGGTTCCTCGGATTCACTACCGCCGCGCTGCTAGAATACATTCCCTCTTCGTTTCTATTTCCGTTGATCGTTCATGGTAAACCCGTGAACTTCTTCACGGTCCCTCCTTTTTTCCCGATCATGTTCGAGCTGACCGTGCTGATATCGGCCTTCACGGCGTTTTTTGGCGTGTTCATTTTGAACCGGCTGCCGCGGCTGCATCATCCGTTGTTCGATTATGAACCGTTCAAACGGGCGACAAACGACGCGTTCTTTCTGGTCATCGAATCAACGGATCCGAAATTTTCAGCGATCGGCACTCGAGAATTTCTGGAACAAATTGGCGGCACGGGGGCCACTCTGCTTTACGCGAATGATTAAGAACTTTTTAATCGCTACCACCCTGGTGACAGTGATTACGGTCGCACTGTTTGGTTTCCAAGGGGAACAGCGGCAGGGTACCGCCATTGAGTTCTTCGGCGACATGAAGCGCCAGGATAAAGTGAAATACCAGAGACCCAGTTCATTTTTTGCCGATGGTCGGGCAGCTCGTCCGCCTGTCGATGACACGATACCGATGGGGTATGACATTCCGGAGCATCCAATGCAGAACTCCGGAGTTCCGAAAGACGATATCGATTGCCCGCTGGGTGAATATTCTGCCGGAACCGACTATCTCAATACCGGTAAAATGGGCGACCAGTGGGGTACCGGGCTGCCGTTGCCGGTGACCGCGCAACTACTCCGGCGCGGGCAACAAGAATTCACGATCGACTGCGCGGTGTGCCATGGCGCGACCGGCCAGGGGAATGGAATCACCTCGAAATATGGCCTGCTTG
>JAFAKL010000430.1 GCA_019235445.1 Verrucomicrobiota bacterium
TTCCACGGTGCAAGCTTACCGCAGTATGTGATCCGAAGGTCGAACGACTGAATCAGTTCCCATTGGCTGAAGCCTTTGTCTCGGTCGATGATTTTTTGCGATCATCAGAAACTGACGCGGTTCTGATTGCCACTCCCCACTACTCGCACACTACCGTCGGTATTCAGGCTCTCGAAACTGGCCGGCATGTTCTGGTCGAAAAACCGATCTCGGCCCATAAGTCGGATGCCGAAAAGTTAATCGCAGCGCATCGGAACCCGGATCAAGTCTTTGCCGCGATGTTTAATCAGCGCACCGATCCCTTTTTTTTAAAGCTCCGCCAATTGGTGCGGTCAGGCGATCTCGGGGCGATCAGGCGTGTTAGCTGGACGATTACCAACTGGTTCCGGACGGAAGCCTATTATCGGTCGAGTGATTGGCGGGCGACCTGGACCGGCGAGGGTGGCGGCGTCCTGCTCAACCAGTGTCCGCATAACCTCGATCTTTTCCAATGGGTCTTCGGAATGCCTGTCACCGTTCGCGCTTTTTGCCATTTCGGCCGTTACCACGACATCGAAGTCGAAGACGACGTGACCGCTTATCTGGAGTATCCGGATGGTCTGACGGCCGTATTCAGCGCCTCCACTGGGGAGGCTCCGGGCACAAACCGGCTCGAAGTGGCCGCGGAACAAGGGAAGGTCGTGATCGAAAATGATTCGTTTCTCTTTACTCGGAATGAGGTGCCGATGAGTCATTTTTCGCGAACGGATCCTGGGCGGTTTTCGGCGCCCCCGACCTGGGAAGTTCGAATCCCGATCGCGGGCCATGGTCCCCAGCATAACGGAATTCTCGGGAATTTCGTCGCAGCCATTCTAGATGGAACGCCCTTGGTCGCGCCGGCTCGCGAAGGTATCCATTCGCTGGAGTTGGCGAACGCATTTCTGCTTTCAACCCTGGAAAATCAATCTGTCCAGCTTCCTATCGACGGCGCCATCTTCGAACAGCACCTGCGGAAATTGGTGGCTGCCTCCACCCGACAGCAGGTCAGCAAAAAAGGTAAAACATAATCGGATTTTAAATCCGAAATGAAGGTCTAAAATGAGTCAGTCAGGTTACGATTATGCTCCGAAAGGAAAACCTAAGCCGGTGGTCCAACCGGGGGATTTCCTGTTTGCGGCGGTTGCCCTCGATCACGGTCACATTTACGGCCAGTGCAACGGGCTGGTTGAAGCGGGAGGCGAACTGGCTTGGGTCTTCGATCCCGATCCGGATAAGGTCGAGGCCTTCCGGAAAAGCTTTCCCGACGTGCGAGTGGCCCAGGCGCTAGACCAGGTCCTCAACGATCCCCGAGTGAATCTGGTTGCTGCCGCTGCTGTTCCTTCCGAAAGGGGGCCTCTCGGAACAAGGATTATGAGAGCAGGAAAACATTATTTTACCGACAAGACCCCTTTCACTGAGATGAAGCAACTGGAGGAGGCTCGATCGGTCGCGGCTGAGACAGGCAAGAAATACCTGGTGTACTATAGCGAACGTCTCCACGTCGAATGTGCGGTGTTTGCAGGGGATCTTGTCCGGCAGGGCGCCATTGGCCGGGTAGTGAATGTCTTGGGAATAGGCCCGCATCGTCTGAGTGCCGACTCCCGGCCGGCATGGTTTTTCCAAAGAGCCAGGTACGGCGGGATATTATGCGATATCGGCAGCCATCAAATCGAACAGTTCCTTTCCTTTTCTGGAGCTTCGGACGCGACCGTTACTTCAGCGCGAGTGGCCAATTACGCGAACAAGCAGTATCCCGAACTTGAGGATTTTGGAGATGCAACCCTGGTGGCCGACAACGGTGCAACTTCCTATTTCCGAGTGGACTGGCTTACTCCTGGTGGTCTTCGTACCTGGGGCGATGGCCGAACGGTCATTCTGGGCAATGCAGGCTATATCGAGATGCGGAAGTATATCGACGTTAGCCGCCAAGCGGATGGTGACCATCTGTTTTTGGTGAACGACCGGGGGGAGGAACATTTTGCTCTCCACGGAAAAGT
>JAFAKL010000502.1 GCA_019235445.1 Verrucomicrobiota bacterium
ACCATCCTCTATTCTAACCGTTCGTGGTATCAACACGTAGTTCTGTCCGATGAAAGGGGTCCCTAATTGTTTTATCGCGCTCTGGTGCATTTTGATGCCGCTGACCTCCTTTTTGCTTGTCCGTTCGGTGCAAGGAACCATACCGGCCTATGTGCTGGGATTTTTCTCTGTTTTCTTCGTCGTCTTGAGCCGCAGCGAGGAGCAACCGAATGTCCCGCGAATGCGTTATTTCCAAATGATGTTCCTTGTTGCCGGGATCTGGCTTTTGCTACTTTGCGGAAGCCAACTTGGCCACATCTTATCGAACAGGCACGACTTTGGCGACATGTTCCTGAATAGCCCCGGCGATACGCGTGTCGTCTTGCGATCCGTTCTTTTTACGCAAACTCTCTATTTAGCCGCCTGTCTTTGCATAGCCTTATTCTTTCGCTTCTTCTTTCGCCCGGAGTGGATGCGCTACGTGTTATGGGGAGGGTGGTTTCTTGCTCTCTACGGAATCTACGAATGGCTTTTCTTTCTCATCTTCCAGCAGACCGGGGACTTTATTGCCAATCGAACCTATGGGGAGGACTTGCAAACAGGAAGTTGGTCACAAGTGATCCAGATGGGCCCATTCAGTCTATTACGTATCAAGTCCACCTTTGGTGAACCTTCCTTCTTGTCGGCAGCTGTCGTTCCTTACCTGTTCCTTGCGCTGGAATACAAGCGCAAATGGCTCTCGGCCGCCCTTCTCTTCTGCGTGGTTTTCTCCACCTCCACTTCGGCCTATATAGCCCTTCCTTTTGCAATCGTCATCTATAGTTTCTTCCGGCGAAGACTGAGCTGGTCTATTGGCATCGTTCTTCTTTTGTTCATCGCGATGTTGGGTACGCTCTATTTTGCCTTTCCAGATACCTTTGAGGGGATGTTCACCGCCAAGCTGAGCGGTGCGAACGGCTCCGGCGAAATTCATCAGTCCACCTTGGAAGCGATGTACGAGGCCATGCAGACGTTCACAGTGATGAACCGCATTTTTGGAATAGGCTTTGGCTACTTCTATGGCTCGGTCTTCAATGCGGTTCTGGTTAATACCGGATGGATCGGCATGTTCGTCTATTTGTACGCGTTTCTGAAGCCGGCAATTTTGCTACGTCCAAGCGACGGAGGTCTTGCTCTGAAAGTAGGTGTGGCAACGATATTTTTCCTGTACTGCGTCAATGTATCGGAGCTTTTCTTGCCGACGACGTGGATGTTTCTCGGCTTGGCTTACTGGCGGCTTGATCAACAAAAGCGGGAGAAAAAAGCTAGCGAACTAGGAAGTATCCGAACTCCTGTGCCGGTGGGCTGAAATTGATGTCATTCAGAGATAGTAGTCATTCTGCGAGGGAGATTTCTGCTCGTTTGCCCATCAACAAAGTTCTCTATGCCTCCGTGAAAAAAACCGAGTCGATCAGCAATTTTGTTCGAGGGTCTGTTTTGGCAATACATGGCCTCCTCATGACCGTATTCGTAAGCGCCCAGGCAGTTCCTGAAAGGTTCGAACGAGATGATCGCCTTGGCGTATGCACCCACTTTTCGCAGAATTGGTCGGTGGATGAAATCATGCCTCTGATCGCGAGATCCGGTGCCGGCTGGATTCGGGATGATCTCGGCTGGGGTGGTTTGGAACCTACGCCGGCAAAGTACCAAATCCCGCTAAAAACAAGGAATTGGATTCGGGCCGCACGACGAGCGGGACTCAAGATAGACCTCGTCCTAACCTTCGGCAATCCTGCCTACCCCGACCATTTCGATACGGACGCTTACGCGAAGGCAGCGGGTTGGCTCGCTCGCGAACTCGCCAATGATGTGCAGGCCATCGAAATTCTTAATGAGCCCAATAATTTTGGGTTCCGGACTACCTATGGAGGCGCTTGGAACGGAAATGAGCCCAATGGCTCTGTTTCGCCCTATGTACAGAAATACGTGCGACTCCTCAATGCGGCGGCCACAGAGATCAAACGAACCTATCCGCAGATGACGGTGATTGGCTTGGGCGCTCCGGCCCCGGCCAGTTTTCGCATGATGGCCCTCGGTCTGGCCCCGCAAGTCGATGGTCTAACCGACCATCCCTACCCTGCGGGTCTGCCGGAACTTATCCCGTATGCTGCGATCCCGGATCTCCTGCGGCGCGACGGGATCGCCACCGCTGACGCTAAGGGGACATTCATCTCCCAAGTTTCAATGTTCCGTGCCCAAGCAAGAAAATCGGGCGCCGCCGAGAGGCTATGGCACACCGAGTGGGGTTATCCGACGGTGAGCGCCAACCCTGCCAAGCACAAACCGGGTATGTCTGAAGAAACTCAGGCCGTTTATATCATTCGTCGTCTTCTGGAAAGCGATGGGATCGGCGTTGAACATACTTTCATCTACGATTTCAAGGACGACGGAGTCGATCCGTATTCGGACTACGACAACTTTGGGCTCATTAAGAACGCCCGTTCACCGAAGAAATCCTATTTCGCGCTGCAAAGGGTGACCGGCATTCTCGCCCGGATGGAAAGAGCGCCTCCTGAGAAGAGCGCCTTGATCGAGAATGATCCCACCGTCGAAAAGGATTCGCTCGGTCATCGATGTTATACTTTTTTGTCTAGTCCCGATGAACAAAGGACAGTGGTCGCTTTCTGGGAAGCCAAACCCTGGGACCCGAATGCCACAACCGCAAACGCGGTGATCGCTCTACCGCGCGCGGTTGAGACCGATCGCGTCAGTCTTTATAACCTTCTCTCCGCTGAGAAGACCGCGATTCGCGGAAAATGGTCCGCCGATCATCGGCTTTCTGTCGAGGTTCCCCTTTCAAGCGCTGCCCAGCTGCTAATCACCAAGTAGTTAATGAAAGTGTAGAAACAGCGATCTATAGTGGAGAGGGAATAAGCCGCGCCAAGTTGGATGAGAATTGCTCGTGACGATTGCTCCGTGACCGTCAAGTAGCGTTCCATAAAGATATTATTATGACGTTAGAACCGTGTGTTAACCTGCGTACTCTGGGTTATGGGATTACCGGCGTTCAGAGATATCTGCTCAGCCTTTTGCCACACATGCCGGCACAGTTGAATTCGGTGAAACCATCGCGAGCATTACAGGGGATAAAAGGGCATGTCTGGGAACAGTTTTATCTCCCAACTCAGCTGAGGAAGAAGCTCCTGTGGAGTCCCGGTAATACCGGTCCTATTACCGTAAGCCGCCAGGTGCTGACCGTCCATGACGCCGCTAGTCTGGATCATCCCGAATGGTTTGAGCGGAAGTTCGCCTTGTGGTACAACGCCCTGCTGCCGCGCCTGGTCCGCAAAGTACGATCCATCATCACCGTTTCTGATTTCTCCAGGGAACGGATCGTTCGCCTGACAGGTGTAGACGCAGAACGTGTGCACGTTATATCCAACGGAGTTGACTCGCGTTTTCACCCCACAGATCCTCAATCCATAAAACAGGTAAGGACAAGATACGAACTTGACAGTCCGTATATCCTTTTTGTCGGTTCGCTCGAGCCGCGAAAGAACCTGAAATTGCTGCTGGAGGCTTGGCAACTAGGCAGTTTTGAAGGGGCAACTCTGGCCATAGTCGGGACGAGCGGCCATCTGTTTCAGACATTGCAATTCGACGGCATCCAAGACGGGGTCCGTCTGTTAGGCCGGGTTGAGGATGAGACATTACCGGCTCTGTATTCTGGCGCGGCGGGGTTCGTCTATCCATCTGTTTATGAAGGCTTCGGGCTTCCTCCGCTTGAGGCGATGGCCTGCGGCTCTCCCATTGCG
>JAFAKL010000426.1 GCA_019235445.1 Verrucomicrobiota bacterium
TAAAGCGGCATGAACTCCGTTTCGACGACAAATGACTTCGACCGTCCCTCCGGGACGGGAGCTCTCTGCATCGGTACCCAGGCACTTCGTGCCTGGCTACGATCAGCCTGTCCCTCCGGGACAAAAGCCATTCGCCCATCGAAGGGCTTTGATTAAGTTAGCGCTTATGGGGCGGAGTCCCGGGCTCCGCCCAGGCCGCAATTGGTTCGCGCTTCCAGCGCGCAGGAAAGAATTCGGTCGATAGCACTCTGAAGCGCATGCGGCGCCTCAGTCCCTGACACGCCCAGTGGTGCTAATCACATACTGGTTTTAACCCGCGGGCATCGGCCATTCCCGGGCGACGCGCCCTGAAAAATAACCGCGTGGTCAGGACCAGGCCTTGAGCGTGGTCACGGTGCCAACAGAAGACCAGGAGGAGAAACGAGCGCTGACCCCTGGGGGAAACCGGAAAAAACGTATTTTAGCGATCAACGTTCTCATTCGCCGGAAAAAGGCTGATCTTGCACACGATCCGCCCGATGAGCATCTTCACTGGTCCGATGATTCTCAGATGCCACGACGCAATTCGATAGCGGTCCTTTTTGCATGTGCACTGCTCGCGAGTTGCCGACCTCAATCCTCCGACAAACCTCTCTTTCAGCGGGGTTATCTTTGGCAGCGGGACTGGACGCCGGCCGTAGCTGCCGCCGTGACTGACGCCGACCGGCAGATGGATGGTGTCGTCGCTCTCGGCACCGAAATTCAGTGGAATTCGGTAAAACCATACCCAGTCAGAGCCAACCTCTCCTGGGAGACGCTCAAAAGGTTAAAAAAGGCGGTCGCGCTTGCCTTGCGTATTGACCCTTACTCAGGGCCATTTGCGGAACACGATCTGGCTGCTTCAACCATCGTTAATGAAGCCACCCGGCTTATCCAGGAAGCTCAGGCGCACCAGCTGGAACTGAGTGAGCTGCAGCTCGATTTCGATTGTCCCCAAAAAAAACTGGAAGGTTACAAAATCTGGGTACACCTGGTCCGGGCTGCTATCCGCCCGCTCAAGCTTGTTCTCACGACACTCCCGACCTGGTTAGATGAACCGGATTTTCCGGATTTGATCGGGCAATCCGACGAATACGTTTTGCAGGTGCATTCGATTCCAACCGGGCACCAGACCGGGCGTGAAGTCCTATGCGATCCGGCGCGGGCACGAACTTGGGTGATAAAGGCCGGCCGGCTCGGTCGTCCTTTTGAGGTTGCCTTGCCGACTTACCGTTGTACCGCGGGCTACGATCCATTCGGTAAGTTGCTCGGGGTCGCCATGGATGGCGTAGCGCCGCTCTTTCCGCCCGGGACCCGATTGCTTGAATTCGATTCGGATGCCGATGCGTTGGCAAGACTCGTCAACGATTGGCGCGCGGCCCGGCCCGAACAGTTAAAGGGGCTAATCTGGTATCGGCTGCCAGTCTCAACGGACCGGCAAAACTGGTGTTGGCCTACAATGATCGCGGTCACGGAAGGCAGGATCCCGGTACACCGCCTCGAGGTTTCCAGACAGGGCGACAATCCGGTAGATCTTTCGATGGCGAACAACGGCGAAGCGGACGTGCCGGTCAACTGTACGGTCACTGTCACCTGGAAAAAGGGAATCCTGATTGCTTCCGATGCGCTTCCTGGCTGGAAGCTTCGCGCGGCACCGGGTCGCGTTTTTTTCAGCTGGAATTCAAGCCACGGCCTGCGCTTGCCACCGGGAAGCAAAATTGATATCGGTTGGCTCCGGTATGATCGGAACCTTCCGCTCACCTTGCAGGTATCGGAAAGCTGGCCGGCGATCCAGTGAAGGCTGGACAGGCAAAGCTTTGCTCAGTTTCGGGATCTGCTCGCTGTTCGCCTGGTTCCAACCTTCGCCGGCCTTTGGCACCGGGTTTTTTGGTCCGCTGCAATACCTGGATAACGGCGGACGAAACGTCGATCTCTCTCCTGAATTCTATTGGGAGTTAGAGGTAAAAAGGCTTTCGGCAAGATTTCATCCTCCTGAAAAGCTGCACCTGGTCAAGATCGAGGAGAGCAACGGGGATGCGGCTGAGGATCAGCCAAAGTTAGTGGCAACCGCCGAGGCGGACGCAAAAGACTTCGACCAGGCGATTCAGGAAGGCCAGATCAAGCCGCCCGATTTGGAGAAAGCTCGCCAGGAACACCAGGCTGCGCGCGACCTGATTTCCAGGACCAACGATAAAACCACGGATACTCTGCCCCGAGAATTCGATTCGGAATTCGCAGATTACGATCGAGGAGCCTTTGCCTATCGGCGCGGCAAGGAGCACTGGGACGAAGCAGCCAAGGCTTGGCAACAACTGCTCCAGCGGCCCGAAGCAGAAAGGCATTATCGGACCGTTTGGGCGTTGTTTATGCTCGGAAAGATTGCCGTCCGAAGTGGCGATCCGGAAGCCGTGATCTGGTTTGAGAAAACACGCCAAACGGCAAAATTGGGTTTTGCCGATTCCTTGGGAATGGCGGCAGACAGTTACGGATGGGAGGGAAGAAGCGAATGGAAACAGAACCGCCCTGGAAAAGCAGCCGCGCTTTTCCTGACTCAGCTCGCTTTGGGTGACACTAGCGCAATCGTCTCGCTGAAGGCGTTGATCCCGGACCGTTCTCCTGTCGATGGCATGCTGAATTATGGAATGGAAGTCGACGACCTGAACAAACTAACTCCGGAACAAAAGAACGCCGAAGATCGAAAAACACAGATCGCTTTGCGATCCGCTGCGAAGGACCCGCTTTTAAGGTCATTGGTTACCGCTCATATTCTGGCGACGGAATCGACCGAGCAAAACCCGACCACGCAATCACTTCCGCAAACGGGACCTCAGACCCGATGTGGCCGCTGGCTGCAAGCGATTAACGAAAGCAATCTGACCCAGGTCGACGATGCCGAATATCTCGGGTGGGCAGCGTATAACAATGCAAATTATGCCGAAGCTGAACATTGGCTGCAGTTGGCTAAGACTGAATCGCCGGCAGCTGCCTGGCTGCAAGCCAAGTTACAGCGTCGCAAAGGCCAGATGAACGACGCCGCCAGGAGCATGGCGAAAGCCTGGGAATCGATCCATAATCTGGAACGCTATACAGATTGGTCCGGCAGCACGGAAGAGCGTTATCTCACTGGACCCGACGGCTATTCCTGGAGCTTTGACGAGTCAGCCAGCGGCGATCTGGGTGGCTTGCGTCTGGAGCGAGCTGATTTTGTTCAGACGCTGGAAACATTTTGGCGCGGCGGTCTTTGGGACGATGCCGCCTACGTTGCAGAGCACGTGCTTTCCGCGGCAGAATTGCGGGATTTTGTCGATCGACAACCGGACGCGGCTGGTTCCAAGGATTTTTCATGGCCCTCTGCCTCCGGGGGCTTGGGCGACCTGAAGTATCTGCTTGGACGGCGACTGGTCCGAGAGGATCAATACGACCAAGCGGCCCGGTACCTTAAGCCGCCGTACGACAAGGTTCTGGCCAGATACGTGCGGGCCCTTAACGACGGTGCCAACGAAAGGCTTGCGAAGGAGGAACGTGCCCGGGCCTGGTTCACTGCAGCCTGGCTGGCGCGATTCGATGGCATGGAGCTGATGGGAACCGAAGCCGCGCCGGATGGATTTGATTCGGGTGGCGCTTTCGAAGATGTGGACCTGGCAAAACAACGAACTTCCAGGGTCTGGACCTTGTCGATCTATGTCGATGGCAATGAAAAAACGGCAACACTTCCTCTGGTCATAAAGCCCTCCAAACAGGAAATAGACTGGTTGGAACAATTCCGCACCAGGCCCGATATCCGGTTTCATTATCGGATGATTGCGGGCGCACTGGCGATGCGTGCGGCGGCTCTCCTGCCGAACAACACAGCGGAGTTGGCTGACGTTGTCAACCAGGCGGGGAGATGGGTGTCTGGCCGGGATGATAAGGTGGCAAATCGTTATTACGAAGAGCTTAAGTCGCGCTGCCCGAAGACGGAGATCGGCCGATTAGCGATCGCGCGGCATTGGTTTGTCGACAGTACCGGTCCATGGAGTACGGAACAGGCGGCCAGCCGAGCGGCGATGCGGCAGGAACTAGGAATTCATGAAGAGATGTAGCCAGAAACGGGCGGCATTTGCTCAGGTGACGGACCTGGGCACTCGAGGACCATCTTGATCAAAGTAGAAGCATAAAGTCCCCGATCGAGGTGGGATGTGGGCTGTGCAATCGAAGCCTTCGGCTACCTTGATATTTTTGGTCTTTTCCCCTACGCCTTCGACGACTTTGTCGAAAATCTTTTCCTCGACATAGAGTCGTGAAAATTTGAGTTTCTCCGTAAATCAAAAAACCTTATAAATTCTTTGCTAGGCCGCCGGTTTCTGACACGGTTTTTGCATCATGAGACGACTTTTTCACTCATTTGCGGTTCTGTCGTTCCTTGCCGCCTGCCTGCTGGTCAGGGAATGCCGAGATCGTGATCAATCCAACCTTTGACAGCTCTATTACGAGCGATCCGAACGCCGCGACGATAGAGTCCGGCGTCGATCAGGCCATCTTGAGACTTGAGATGTCCATCTCAACCCCAATCAGGGTCAACATCGATTTCAAGGAAGTGAGCAGCGGTCTTGGGTCAAGCACTGCTTTCCTTAATGAGATCCCTTACTCTCAATATCGCGCCGATCTGGTCAATGATGCGACCTCGGCCAATGACGCGACAGCCCTCGCCTCTCTTCCCATGACTCCGACTAACCCCGTCAATGGCAACCCTGATGTAATGCTCACCTTGCCCAATCTCAGGGCTGTCGGGGAAACACGATTAGGAAACAACGGGGGGGATTTGATAGCACCATCTCCTTGAATACGTCGCTTATGAATCTCTCCAGAACCGGGCCCCAGAATCCCGATGATTACGATCTGCAGTCTGTGGCCGCACATGAGATGGACGAGGTTCTCGGCATTGGCGGATCTGGTTCATTTGTTGGCGCTACTTATTTTGGTACAGGATCGCCGTTGAACTATCCCACGGGTCCCGTCGGCTCGATGGATCTCTTTCGTTATGCCAGCAACGGTGTGAGGAGTTACACAACCTCTACGAGTGCTACCGCCTATTTTTCCATCGATGGCGGGAAGACAAAGTTAAGGTTTTTCAACCAAACACAAGGAGCGGATTACGGAGACTGGGCCCCTGGTCAGGCGGGACCACCGGAAGTGCAGGATGCCTATGGAACCCCGGGTGTAGACGTCGACATAGGAGTTAACGAGCTGACGGCACTTAATGTCGTAGGCTATACCCTGCCCACGGTACCGGAGCCTGGAACTGGCACCCTTTTCCTCGGTGGGCTAATCGTCGTGGGCATCATCTGCGATGCCGCCGACAAATAAAGGCGTAGCAGGTATCTGACGCCGGGTAAACTCCCGAACACACAATGAAGAATTCAGACGTTAGGGCAGTCATCGTATCCGCGGCGACTTTCGGCCTCTTGATTGTGGCCGGACGGATCGAGGCTGGCACTGTTGCTGGAGGAGCCGTGACCGGAGGCAGCGCCTTCACAGCGGGTGGAAAATTCATAGACCTTGATCCGGCGCAGAACTTCACCCTGACTGCTAATCTGCCGACTGGGATGGGTCTGAATCCAATTCCGGCGGGAACCAAAGTGAACAGCGCCTACGTTACTTTCGGGTCCGCTACCACGGCGGAAAATCTTTCAGGTTACGTG
>JAFAKL010000016.1 GCA_019235445.1 Verrucomicrobiota bacterium
CTCCGGCGCCGATATAAAGACGTTGGTAAATTTCCAAACTGCAGCGCCTGGTTTCGCTAGGCTCTGCCCCAGGCTATCGCTGTTTCTCGCCTTGGGCGCTCCAGATCGCAACCCAGGACCAAACACGGCATTGTGACGCTATCCTGTCCCGGAGGGACCAAACGAAAATAGACTGGCACGAAGTGCCTGGAAAAAAGAGAAAAGTGGACTCGTCCAGGAGTGACGGTTGATCTGATCACTAGTCCCAGAGATATTTTTCGAGGAAAAGAGAATGACACGTCTGGAGCAAACTGTGATCAACCGACCCTACGGGACTAGGCGCGTCTTTTTTCTTTTTCCAGGCACTTCGTGCCAGGCTACCCTCGTTTTAATCCCTCCGGGATAAATGCGTCACGGCGCCTCCCTGCCGCTGCGATAAGTTAACGCTTAGCGGGGCGCAGCCCCAGTACTGGTTTGGTTGGCGCCTCCGGCGCCGATATAAAGACTTTGGTAATGTCCAAACTGCAGCCCAGGCTTAGCCGGGCGTGAACGCGGCGCTCACGTCTCCGGAAAACTCGGTTGCTAAGGCCCTGGGGCGGAATAATATTCCTTAAAATGGTTGCTCTTAGAGAAGGTTATGACCTCTCGGCCGAGGTTCTTCATCTGAAACGCCAGCGTAACGCCATTATCCTGGCCCACAACTATCAGATTCCTGAAATTCAGGATCTGGCAGATTATGTGGGCGATTCTTTGGGCCTCAGTTACAAAGCCAAAGACACGGATGCGGACGTGATCGTCTTCTGCGGCGTACATTTTATGGCCGAAACCGCGAAGATCATCAACCCGTCAAAGAAGGTGATTTTGCCCGACTTGGAGGCAGGTTGTTCTCTCTCCGAATCTTGTCCGGCTGAAAGCCTGGAAAAATTTCTCGGACAGCATGCGGACAAGAACTACTACGTGATCGCTTACATCAATTGCAGCGCCGGGGTCAAAGCCCTCTCTGATGTCATCTGCACCAGCGGCAACGCGGTGAACGTGGTTGAGAGCGCCCCCATCGACCGTAACATTCTTTTTGTCCCGGACCAGAACCTGGGAAGCTGGGTGATGGAAAAGACCGGCCGTCCAATGGATCTCTGGCGAGGTGCGTGTTATGTCCACGTGGAATTTACCAAAAACAGCATCGGCGCGATTCGCGCGCGATACCCGGAGGCACCCGTTGTTGCACACCCGGAGTGCACGTTTGCAGTCAGAATGTTGGCTGATGAGGTTTGCTCCACGGAAAAGATGGTAAGGTACTGCCGCGACTCGGAAGCCGACTCTTTCATCATCGTGACAGAATCAGGTATGCTCCACCGTCTGAGGAAAGAGATCCCGGGGAAAACTTTCATTGCCGGGCCCACAAACACATGCGCCTGTGCCGATTGCCGGTTCATGAAGAAAAACACTTTGGAAAAATTGCGGGATGCGCTTGCCAACCTGGCTCCGGAGATTTCGTTGCCCGAATCGATCCGGCAAAGAGCCGAGCTTCCAATCATCCGCATGTTAGAGCTTAGCCGTTGAACAATGCCTCTGCCGTTGTCGTCGGAGCCGGACCTGCGGGACTGCGGGCTGCGGAGATAATTGCTCAACACGGAATCCGTACGACCATTTTTGACCAGAAAGCCTCTCCTGGTCGCAAATTCCTCGTGGCCGGGCGGGGCGGTCTGAATATTACACATAGTGAGCCGATCGAAGAGTTTGCCAGGCGCTACGATGTCCCAGATCGATGGATGGTCTTGCTGCGCCAGTTTTCACCTGACCATCTTCGCGAATGGTTTAAAAAGCTTGGGGTGGAAACATTTGTGGGAACCAGTGGCCGGGTTTTCCCTCGGAATATTCGCACCCCGATGGTTCTTGAGTTGTGGTTGGAACGGTTAGATGCCCTGGGAGTCGACCTCCAGGTGGGCCGCCGATTTCATCAAATGCTCGGCAACAATCCGTATGACCTGGTCTTCCAACGGGGAAAAAAATATCAGCTGGTCACTGCAGACGCCGTCGTCTTTGCGCTGGGCGGAGCGTCCTGGCCTCAGACTGGGTCGGATGCTCTCTGGGTCGAAGAGTTCCGCCGTCTGGGAGTACAGGTGCAAGATTTTGTGGCCGCCAACGTGGGTTGGGAACGTTCCTGGTCTGAGGGTTTTCTTAGCGTTGCCGACGGCAAACCACTCAAGAATCTTCAGGTAACCTGTGCCAATAGGGCGGTGAAGGGCGAGATGATGATTACCAAGTATGGATTGGAAGGCGGAGCGCTTTACCAGTTGACTCGCGAACTGAGAGTTTCTCCTGAAATTGAGATTGATTTCAAACCGGGCACGACGCCGGCTGAGCTGAAGGAACGTCTCGGGGGCGGAGAGTTAATCAAAGAACGCCTGATCAAAAGCTGCCGGCTAAGTCCCGCCTCGGCAGCACTGATCGAGGAAGTCGCGCAACCCCAAACCCTCAACCAATGGATCTCAGCGCTGAAGCATTGTCGAATTGTTCTCGAACGTCCCCGGCCGATTGCGGAAGCGATTTCGAGCGCAGGCGGCGTGCCGTGGGATCAACTGACCGACGATTTGATGCTGCGTTCTGTCCCGGGAGTGTTTTGTGCGGGCGAAATGCTTGATTGGGAGGCTCCGACTGGAGGATATCTCATGCAAGGGTGTTTCGCGACCGGGACGATTGCCGGCCAAGGAGCTGCGAAGTGGATTGCCAAGGGGCGAGAGCCGTGACAGCTTTCCCGCCAGCAAATGCATACGGAACTTAAGGTTGGTGATCCCGCCCCCGACTTCAAGGCTACGGCAGTCGGCGGCATTTACGGCGGTGGCCAGCAAGTCAAGCTGTCGGATTTTGCTCGTTCAACGCTGATTCTTTACTTTTATCCGAAGGACGATACTCCGGGGTGCACGGCGCAGGCTTGTGAATTGCGCGATGCCTGGCGTGAACTGCAATCCAAGGCCGAACTTTTCGGAGTGAGCGTGGATAGTCCGGAAAGCCATCGCAAGTTCATCGAGAAGCACGGTCTGCCGTTTCCGTTGTTAAGCGACCCGAATCGGGAAATTGTCCAGGCTTATCATGTCTGGGTCGACAAAAACATCTATGGGAAAACCTACAAGGGGACCGAACGAACGACCTATATCATCGACCCCGACCAGAAAATAAGGGCGATTTTAAAGAAAGTGAGATCGCCCGGGCACGTCGCGCGTCTCTTGCAAGCACTAGCAGCCTAGCGGTTCATGATACGGTTGACTGATCGAGCTTCAACCATCAAACAACGGCGTTCCCCTTTGACTGAATCCCTGATGAATCGGCAAACGCTTCTCTCCATTTACGAGCGACTCGAAGGGGTCATCTCCAAATTGCCCGGTCCGCTTCAGAATGCTGTGAAGGGGGAGTTGAGTCCCATCAAACAGATCTTTCTGGCGCAACGGCTCGCCCGAATTGTGCTGGTCGGCAAACCGACCGCGGACGCATCCGCCCTCCTCTCCGGTTTGCTGGGGAGCCACCTGCAAATGGTGGAGCCGCAACAGATGGGAGGTTGGGTCACCTACGAACTACGAGGGAGAGGCGGATTCCAGGTTCTGGATGCCCGCCGGCTGAACGAAACCAGCCTGACCTGGAAAGCTCTCGAGGCCGCCATATCGGCGGAAAGCCCTGACCTGTTCGTGTTTCTCGTGGATGGAAGGGAACAACTCGATTTGGGTCTCGAATGTGAACAGACTGCCCGGCTCCTCGAAATGGCAGAGTTGCGCCACCACTCGCAGGCCGGTCTGATTGGAGTGGTTGACATGTCCAGCACGGCGCCGCAGGAAGTTGCCGAGACCCGCCGGCTGGAACTGCAAACCTGGTTGAGCGGTCCGGGGAGATTATCTGCTCATTTCGTGAAGAGCGTCGCGGTGTGTTCCTTTGTCCGTTTCAGAGTGGATGGCTCAATCGATCCGGAGCGGGACGAACGGCGGAATCTCGATGTTTTGGGAGAGTTGCTGGCCCGCGAACTTCCAGGGGAGTCGCAGGTCGAGATGGCCCGCTTGGTCGGTGCAAAAAAGGTCCAGTTGGAAACCGCGCAGCATCTGGTTCATTCCCTGAGTACCGTCTGTGGTGCGATTGGAGTGCAACCGATCCCTTTTGCCGACTTCCCGATCCTTACGGCACTTCAGTTTGCGATGGTCTCCGGGATCATGCACATCAGCGGCCGTGAACTCGGCCTGAGATCAGCAGCCGAGTTCTTCGGAGCGTTGGGAGCCAATATCGGGGCGGGAATGATCTTCCGCGAGGGAGCCCGCGGCGCCGCCAAGTTGCTCCCGGGCTGGGGCAATGCGATTTCCGGGGGCGTCGCGGCTATGGGGACTTATGCCGTGGGTAGAGCGGCCATCGGCTACTTCATTGAAGGGATATCCATTGGCGAGGCACGGAAGCTCTTCCACCGCCGGAAGCTGCCAAAAGTATATTGACCGGAACTTCATCGCGGCTCCAGAGGAGCAGCCCCGCGGTGAAAGGCTGCTTGTGAATAACCTGTGAGGAAGTACTGCAAACGGGTGAGCATGTTCCCGGGCTGCTCCCACAGCAGAATATCTGCCAGGTGAAAATTACGGAGATCATGTCAGTCTTGCATTCGCTTGGCGCATCTCCTCGTAAGAGGCTGGGACAGAACTTCTTACATGACAGAAATATCGCCTCGTGGATTGTTGAAAAGCTTGAAATCGGCCCTGGACAGCATGTGGTGGAGATTGGGCCGGGCCTCGGTGCTCTAACAGAGGAAATAATCCGTTGGGGGTTGTCAATAACTTTGCTGGAGAAGGATCGCGCTTTCGCCAAATACCTTCGGGAGAAGTTTGAAAGACCCAATGTAGAGGTGATCGAAGGGGACGCCCTGGAGTACGATACGCGGGTCGAATTCCTGCGTCGTCCGGCGAAAGTGATCGGGAATTTGCCCTATTACCTGTCCTCAGCTCTGCTCTTCCATTTTACCGCGGATCCCTGCCCGTTTGAACACATGGTGTTTACGGTGCAGAAAGAAATGGCGTCTCGGCTGAGCGCGACCCCCAAGTGCAAGGAATACGGAAGCCTCAGCGTCATCATACAAAGGCAGTGGCAAGTGACTCGCTTGAAAACATTGCCTCCCTCGGTCTTCCTTCCGCAGCCACAGGTTGATTCTGTTGTTGTCTCGCTCAAAAGGCGAATGCCCGGAGCGTTTGAAGAGGCCGATGCTGGAGAGTTCGCAGCTCTGGTGAAAGCAGGATTTTCCGAACGCCGGAAACAGGTGAGAAATCTTTTGAGCCGATTCGGCGACCCAGAACAGATCGAGATCGCCTTGCTTGCGGCAGCTGTTGCCTTCACCGCTCGAGCTGAAGACATTTCGATCGAACAATGGATTCGGATTTTGAACGTTCTTCAGCCGCCTGTGATTTATGGGAGCAATCCGGGCGAACTCCTGTCGGTTGTCGATCAGAACGATGAGCCGCTCGAACCGCTGGCTCGGGCGACCATTCATCGAGAAAACTTGCTGCATCGGGCGGTGCATATTCTGCTGGTAAATCGCCGGGGCGAACTCCTTCTGCAGAAGCGCTCTCATCGGAAGGACAGATTTCCCCGGCGCTGGGATTCTAGTGCCGCGGGTCATGTAGACGCCCATGAATCCTATCGAGAATGCGCGATGCGAGAGTTGCTGGAGGAGCTCGGCGTGACGGCGACTCTGGCAAAAATCGGCAAAATTCCGGCTTCCGAAGCTACCGGCCGTGAATTCATCGAAATTTTTGCCGGGATCCACGACGGCCCTTTCCATTGGAATCAGCACGAGATTGAGACGGGCGGATTTTTCAACCTGAAGATGGTCGATCACTGGATTGCAACGCGCCCTCAGGATTTCGCTCCGGGGTTTGTGGAGTGCTATCGAGAGGTGCGAGTTCCCCTCGGCGATCTCATCGTAAGAGCTCGGGAAGAGAGTGGATAAACCACAGATTACACAGATTCACAAAAGGAAAGGGACTTGGATGCGATCGGCAGTACTTTAACCTTCTCTTTGATCGGTGTAATCTGTTAATCTAATCTGTGGTTTACCTCTTTTCGTGGGTGCCTCACAGCGCGATGGGCGCGGCCAGGCATGCGTCTGGGATCCCGAAAGAATCGACCAGTTGCACTGCTTCTGGCCGGACTTCGCGACAAAGTTTATCTACCTGCTTAGTGATGGCTTTCGATTTCAAGCCGGAAAGTGCGCCGTGCTCAAGATACCAACCCTTGTTCAGCTCCATCTGGGAAAGAGCAAACAGGTCGCACAAGCGTTTGAGCACGAGCTTCAATGGTGACGGCTGCATGGTCCTGATCAGTAGAGCGAATCGCTCGAGGACCGTGCGCTCGATATGGGCATGGGCAAGATCAAGCAGCTCACGTTGCATATGGGCGAAGGCGGCATAATGATCCAATTGGTTTTTGCAAATCAAACGGTGAAATGCCCGACCGGCAGCGAAGAGAGCGGTTGATTCGCGAAGTCTGAACATCGCGACCTGGAACTCAGGGTCTCGCAGATGGCTTTGACGAATGTCGAAGGTGAACCTTGGATTGCGCCTGGCGATCGCACCCAGGCGCTGATCCAGAAAGAACCTCACCCTTTGCGCCGGCCGCATTCCTTTGATCTCATCCTTCAACTCGCTAAGCAAGTTCTTCGCCACCAGCTGCATCAAGACCGTGTTGTCGCCCTCAAACGTGGTGTAAATGTCCGTGTCGGCTTTGAGCGCACCGATTCGATTGACTGCGAGGTAACCCTCCCCGCCGCAAGCTTCGCGGCAAATCTGGATCGTCTGCGTCGTATTCCAGGTGATGACCGCTTTCAAACCTGCAGCCAGGGTTTCCAGCGGACGTGAGTTGCCCGAGTGAACCGTTTCATTCAGGTCAATCAGATGCTTTAAGGCGAAGTCGAGGGCGAAGACCTTTGCAATCAGAGGGCAGAGCTTTCTCTGATGAGCCGGGTAGTCCAGGAGCAGGCTTTCCTGGATCGCCTTTGGTGAACCAAATTGTCGCCGGCGCGCGGCGTACCGGGTGGCAATCGTTAATGCGCTCTTAGCGGCGCTGTTGGCGGTGGCTGCGATACTGATCCGCCCGCTGACCAGCGTACCGATCATGGTGAAAAAGCGTTCTGCCTGTCCCTGAATCTCGCTTTGATATTGGCCCTCCGCTGTTACCTCCGCGAACCGATTCAGCATTTCGGCGCGAGGCACTTTGACCTGGTCGAACCAGATCCGGCCATTATCCACTCCGTTCAGGCCCATTTTCAGCCCGTTGTCTTCGATTGTCACTCCTGGCAGGGGATCGCCATTCTCGCTGCGGATCGGGACGAGAAACGCATGTACGCCGTGTCTTTTGCCGTTCACCTCGAGTTGGGCGAACACCACGGCCAGACGGCCATCGTCGGCGGCATTGCCAATGTAATTTTTACCCGCTGTATAACCTGGACTATGGATGATAAAGCTATCGCTCGGGCGATGATAAACAGCGGTCGTCTCCAGGCCCTGAACATTAGAACCGTGACCGATCTCCGTCATGCCAAAACAACCCATCAAAGTCCCTGACGCAGCGTCTGGAAGATACTTCTGGTGATGGTATTCGGTACCAAGTCGCTGGATGCTCCCGGCGAAAAGGCCAAGCTGGACCCCTAGTTTTATAATCAGGTTGAGATCGTGGAAGGCAAGGGTTTCAAACGCCGCGATGAACCTGGGGAGATCTTCTTCCCCGCCGACAGAGCGGGGCAGCACAATCCGCCCGATTCCCGTTTCGGCTATCCGTTTCATCCATCCGAGGACTTTTTTCCGATAAAGCGCGATATCATTTCCGTAGTAGTAGCGGAACTCTGGTTGCGTCATGAGCTGCTTGACAGAATTCCGAATCTCCACGTGGACTCCATCGAGGAGAAGTTGCAGGACCTTAGGATCGAAAGTTGCAGTATTCCTTTCGATAGGTGGATAGGTCCGTTCCATGAACACAGGACCTGGCCTCTCATCCACAGAGAGAGATTTTTCAAGCATCACTTTCATGCCGCCCTTTTTCAAATTGTGGTTCGGTTTCGGCCGAAGGGATCGGGTTCCTTTCAGGATAAAAACTTCCGCCGCGGTTCGCCATCTCGGCCAGAAGCTGGCAAGGTGCGAAATAGGTCCCTACACGGTCTCGAAGATTATTTAGACGGCTGACTACGGTGGCGATGCCGAGATGATCGGAATATCGAAGCGGACCGCCGCGGAATGGAGCCCACCCTGTTCCCACGATCATCGCAAAGTCCGCGTCTTCGGGGACCTCCACCACTTTTTCTTCGATCGTCCGCGCCGCTTCGTTGATCATCGAAAGGACAAGCCTGTCCCGCAAATCTCCTTCATTGGCTATTTCCGGTTCGGCGGGTTGCAGATCACCCAGCTCCGAGTTGGTTTTCCCCTCGCGGCCGGACTGATAATCGTAAAAGCCTTTGCCGGATTTTCGGCCGAGCCATTTTTTCGCGATCATCTTGTTCAACGTGTCGTTCAGCGGTCCAAGATGCTTGAGGCGGCTCTCCAGTTCCTTCGCCACATGTTCGGCGACGTCCAGGCCGACCTCGTCCATGAGACGCAACGGTCCCATGGGCATCCCGAAATCCACCATCACGCGGTCGATGTTTTCGATTCGATAGCCCGCGGCAAATAGCCGCACCGCCTCGACCAGATAAGGAAGCAGAATGCGGTTCACAAGGAACCCCGGGCTATCCTTTACCAGGACCGGCAGCTTGCCGATCTGCCTGACGAAGGCGATCGCGGTGTTCAGCGTTGTCGCGTCCGTCTTTGTGCCACGCACGATCTCCACCAATTGCATCCGGTGCACGGGATTGAAAAAATGGATTCCCACAACTCGTTCTGGGTGTTGAAGGGATTCCGCAATCGCGTCGATCGACAGGGCGGAGGTATTCGACGCGAGCACCACATCGCTACGCACCCTTGGTTCGAGATCCGCGAATATTTGTTTTTTCAGCTCAAGTTTCTCGACTGCCGCTTCAATCACGAGCTCCACCTCGCGGAGGGGCACTTCTTCGTAAATGGGGAGGATCCGATCAAAGCCGTTCCTGGCCTCGACTTCCGAAAACAGATCGCGTTTGACGGCTTCCCCATAAAGCTTGGCGATCGATCGCATTCCATTGCCCAGAGGAGCCGGCCCGATATCTTTCAGAATGACACGAATTCCGCGACTGCTCAGCCACTGAGCGATCCCCGCGCCCATCACGCCGGCACCAATGACCAGACCACGGTGCACTGTTTGCCGGGGTGCTGCCGGCGCCGGTCCGAGTTCTTTCGGTAGCTTAAGTTTCTTGGCCCTCTCCTGGAGAAAGAAGATCCCGATCAGGTTTTGCGCGGTTTCAGTGAGAGCTAATTCAATAAATCTGTTTTTTTCGTTCTCCAGCGATTGCTCGTACGGCAGATTGAGACTCGCGTACGCGACCTCCAGCGCCTTGAGAGGAGCAGGGTAATGGCCGTGGGTGCGTGCCATCCCCTTTTTTTCGGCTTGAGCTTTGATCATTTTTGAGAGCGGCGGCCGATTTGAGAGATGGGTTCTCGGCGCACGCTTCTTCCCTTCCACCTGTTGAATTTTCCTGACTGCGGCGGCAGTCAGCTGCTTTCGGGGTACGATGGAATCGATCATCCCCCGTTTAAGCGCCTGTTCAGCGGAATATTGACGACCGCTCATGACAGCTTCCAGCGCATTGGGTAGTCCGATCAGTTTGGGCAGCCGGGTGAGACCTCCCCAGGCAGGCAAAATTCCGAGCTTCGTCTCAGGGAGACCAACCTTCGTCGCAGAATCGCCGGATGCCAGCCGGTAGTCGCAGGCCAAGGCAACTTCAAAACCGCCTCCCAACGCAGCGCCATGAATCGTGGCCACACTCGGGTAGGGAAGGCGGGCAATTCGATCGAACGTTTTCTGACCTCGCTCGATGGCCATGGCAACCCGTGCCGCGCTCATTTCTTTTCCAAAAGTGTTCAGATCCGCGCCGGCAATAAAAATCTTCGATTTTGCGCTTTGGATAATGAGGCCCTGCAGACTCTTTTCCGCCTCCAGAAAGTCCAAATGGTCGTTTAACTCGTCCAAAGTTCGTTCGTCAAAGATGTTTGCCGTTGAGTCAGGCCGATCAAAGGTGAGAATCGCAATGCCCGCGTCGGAGACTTCGCGTTGTATGTTCTGATTCATAGCGGCAGGCTCGCTTAATTCCGATTCAACCAAAGTGCGCCGCCTTGTCCACCTCCGACACAAAGCGACACGAGCGCTCGATTTGCGTTTCGCCGGCGCAATTCTTTGAGGGCAGTCAAGACCAGACGAGCTCCTGTGACCCCGACCGGATGTCCCAGTGCGATTCCGCCGCCGTTCACATTCAGGATTTCGTCCGGGATTTCCCCGAGCGGTGTTTGACGCTGCAGAAGCTCACGGCAATAGGCTTGTGATTTGGCCACTTTTTGGCAGGCAATCACTTGCGCTGCGAATGCTTCATTGACCTCGATGATCTCGGCGTCTTTCAGGCCAAGTCCCGTTCGCTGCTCCGCACGATGAATAGCGTACACTGGCCCGAGACCCATTCGCGAAGGGTCCAACCCGGCGTAGGCGTAACCCTCCAGCCTGCCAAGCGGACTTAATCCCGACTCCTTGAGAGCGCTCCCTGTCATTAACAGCAAAGCTGCTGCGCCATCCGTAATCTGGGAGGAGTTCCCGGCCGTCACGGTCCCGTTTTCCGGTTCGAAGGCCGGCTTAAGCTTGGCCAGCGCTTGCATCGTTTGCCCCTCCCTGGGACCGTTGTCCTGGTCCATGAACGTCCGGCCGTTTTTGGAGTTGGGAAGATAGACGGGAGTGATTTCCTGGTTCAGTTTTTCGCGCGCGGCCACCGCCTTGTGGTGGGAGCGCATGGCAAAGGCGTCTTGTTCTTCTCGCGAGATGTCGAAATCGCGAGCAAGGATCTCCGCTGTCTGGCCCATCGTACACCCGCAGACGGGATCAGAGAGTCCGAGCTGAAGACCGATCAGCGGCTGAAAATCTGCCGGCCGAAACCCGCTCAGCACCCGGAGCTTCTGGGGAAGACTTTTGGCCCGGGCAAACGCCGCAAATTTCTTGGCCGCCTGATGAGAATACATGAGGGGAATCTGCGACATGCTCTCCACTCCCCCAACGACGAAGATATGACCTCGCCCGACCAGCATTTTTTCCGCGGCCTGCGTTACTGCTTCAAAGCCGGAGGCGCAGTTGCGGTGGACTGTGATCGCCGGCACCAGATCGGGTATTCCGGCACGCAAAGCGATGACTCGCCCGATATTGGCCGAGTCAGCCGGCTGGCTCACACAACCCATGATCACTTCCTCGATACTGGAAGCATCAATTCCGGTACGGGCTACCAGGAGTCTGACAGCAGTCTGGCCCAAGTCCGCCGCTTCGGTATCAGCTAAGGTCGTGCCGGCTTTCGCAAACGGAGTGCGTACACCTTCTACTATGTAAATCGGTTCATTCATAAACGTTCGGTGACATTGGGAAGAGGGTCTTCCGGTCGAATGTTGGAATCGGCGGCGTTTTCTTCCTCGCCGGCATAAATCGACTCGATCTCTCCAGCGTATTTTTTCAGCAATTCCCGCCGTTTCAGTTTGAGCGTCGGCGTTAATTCACCACCCTCCAATGACCATTCCTCATGCAGAAGGACAAATTTCTTGATCTGCGCGTAATGTCCGAAATGTTCGTTCAGCCGCCGGATTTCGGATTCGATCAGGGTCTTTACTTCGGGGTGGGCCGCGACTTCGCGATTTGAGTGTAGCGTCGTCCCTCGTTGCTTAAAATGATCGGTTACTGTTTGAAATGCGGGCACGATGAGCGCCGCAGGGAATTTCTGATTCTCTCCGACCACCATGATCTGAGCAATGAACTTCGATTCCTTCATCCTGTTCTCGATTTGTTGCGGAGCGACGGATTTGCCTCCCGAGGTCTTGAAAATCGCTTTTTTCCGATCGGTGATTTTGAGAAAGATACCGTCGAACTCACCGACGTCGCCGGTGTGCAGCCACCCCTCGCTGTCAATAGCTTCTGCAGTCTGTTCAGGTTGATGGTAATAACCCAACATCACATTCGGGCCGCGATAGAGGATCTCTCCGTCCGCCGCGATTTTGGCTTCGCCGCAGGAAATTACCGGACCCACGGTGCCGATTTTGTAGCGCCCTTTGATCGGACAATTCACTGAAATCACCGGGGAAGCTTCCGTCGGTCCATACCCCTCGTATACCGGCATGCGCGCCGCCCAGAAGACCCGAGCCAGGGCTGGCTGTAAAGCTGCCGAACCAGAGATTATGGCGTGAATACGACCGCCTAGCGCTTCCCGCCAACGACCATAGATGAGCCGGTCGGCAACCGCCAGCTTCAGTCGTCGAAGCGGGCTGATCGGTTCGTCTGGTGCGAATTCTCGCGCCAGACGAAGGGCCCAAAAGTAAATAGCCCTTTGCGCTCCGTTCAGCTGACTTCCTTTGAGAACGAACTTTTCGTAGATCTTTTCAAGAATCCGGGGCACGGCTGCGAAAACGTTTGGCTGCGTTTCGCGGAGATCTTCCCCGACGGTGGTGAGGTTTTGGGCAAAAAAGACCGAAATCCCAAGGTAAACACATACGTTGATTAAGGTGCGTTCATAAATATGACACAAAGGAAGAAACGAGAGCGCGCGTTCAGGCGATGTTCGCCGAATTAAAGCGGCGCAAACCAGGCAACTCGTGATCAGATTCAAGTGGGAGAGCATCACGCCTTTAGGTGTGCCCGTCGTTCCTGACGTATAAATCAAGGTCGCGAGATCTCCCGGATCAACCTTTGCCTTTATCCTTTCCAACATGGATTGATTGTCTTGATTACTGAGGCCCTCCCGGCCTGCGGCTTGGAGCTGAGTCCATTGTTTCGCGCCGATGACCGGATCATAGGTGTAGATGTCTCGCAGGGCCGGGAGCTTCGCCTGGAGCAGCGCGATCTGCCGGTAGAGCCGATCGCTTGAAACAAAAATCAAGGTGGCTCCCGCATCGCTCAGGATGAACTCGAATTCTTCGGAAGAGATGTCTGGATAGATCGGCAGATGAACAGCCCCGAGACACATCACTGCGCAATCGATAAAACACCATTCGGCGCGATTGGTTTCCGTTACGTTAGCAATATGGTCACCCTGCCGGACACCTTCGAGATGTAGGCCCCACGCCAGACTCGCGATCGTGTCCAGAGATTCCGCGGTAGAAAACTTTCTCCATTCCCCACCGACCTTTTGGGCGAATGCGGCGGTCTGTGGACAATGATCGGCTTGGAAATTCAGCAGATCAAAGACGCGTCTGGGAGTCTGCATCAGGTGCTCTGGAAAAACCTCGGGTGCCAAGACACCCGCCGGCGAAGGCGCCACAGCGTCTAAGCCCACCGGATCCGTTTTCAGAGGCTCCTGCATCTTGAGCTTTCAGTGGGAAAGCATTCTTCCGCCTTCTGGGAAGGCGACGAGCAAGCCCGTTCCACGAGGAGTTCCGACTTGAACACACTCAGTCCGAAACAGTGATTAGCAAGAAGTTTTAGACGACGTAGAGTCGGCCTCCGAGGCGCAGTAAGCAAACCGTCCCTCCGGGAGAGGCTGCGCTCTTTTCGTTGTAGGATTTTCCTCGCACTTATCCCGGAGGGATTAAAACGAGGGTAGCCAGGCACGAAGTGCCTGGAAAAAAGGAAAAAGACGCGTCTAGTCCCGTAGGGACGGTTGATTAGGGTTTCCTCCAGACGTGTCATTCTCCTTTCCTCGAAAAAGATCTCTGGGACGAGTGAGCAGATCAACCGTCCCTCCGGCTCCGGGACGGGTCCACTTTTCTCTT
>JAFAKL010000161.1 GCA_019235445.1 Verrucomicrobiota bacterium
CCTGCCGAGGAAGATCAGCAAAAAGCTTTCCAGGTAACAGGCCAGATTCTGAAGGCGTATCCCAAAGTAAAGGGTATCATTGGGCTCTCCAGCGTGGCCTTCCCTGGCGCGGCCGATGCAATCACCCAAGCCAATCTGATCGGCAAAATCGCGGTAGTGGGTCAGTCCACTCCGAATCAGATGAAGCCCTTCATCAAGAGCGGCGCAGTGAAGTACGACGTTCTATGGAACCCGGTCGATTTGGGGTATGCTGCCGCTTACGCAATGCGCGCGGTGATCGACGGAAAGCTGAAGCCCGGTGACACTGAACTGGACGCCGGCAAACTTGGCAAACTCAAGATCATTAACGGCAGCCAGATTCTTCTCGGTCCGCCGACGGTGTTTACCAAAGAGAACGTCGACAAATACGATTTTTGACTCAGAATTCAGGAGACAGGAAATAGGAGTCAGAAGGGTTATGGATGGGCGGCTTCGGTCGCCCATTGTACTTTTGGCTCCAGTGGCGATCGGCTCCGCGGCATTGAGCTGAAGCCATATCGCCGTGAAGATGTCCAAACGCCAAGCGGAATTTGTGTTTGATTTCTTGGCTCGCGGCGTTGGTGGTCGTGCGGGGCGGAACGCTTGACCGTGAATCGCGGTCCCGCACTGAGCGCACGCACAATCGGCCAATATTCTTTCGGGCAAGAAATCACCACCAGAGAAAATTGGACCTCGCCATCGCTGGTCTATCTCTGCAAAATCGGGCCCCTTGCCTGGACATTCACGTTCCCGGCAGCGGATGGCTCCCGACAACATGAGCGGGCAAATCTTCATCAGCTACCGGCGCGAATGACGCCTCGTTTCCAGCGGGGCGCATCTACGACCGCCTTGCAGCGCACTTTCGCCAAAATCAGATTTTCATGGATGTGGATAATCTCGACCCTGGTTCCGACTTCCTCGAAGCAGTCAGAACGAGCGTCGGTTCCTGTGAAGTCCTTGTCGCAGTGATCGGGAAGCATTGGCTAATCGCTTCTGATGAGGAAGGTAGACGCCGGCTCGAAAATCCGGATGATTTAGTGCGTCTGGAGATCGCGACCGCACTCCAACGTAACATCCGAGTGATCCCGGTTTTAGTGGATGGCGCTTTGATGCCTCGGTCGAGCGAACTCCCCGATGACTTGGAGCCGATGGTTTGGCGCAATGCGGTAGAAGTTAGCCACAGTCGGTTCAACGCTGACATGGGACGCCTGATAGCCGCGCTCGCACGAATCTTCGAGAGAGCGGATGCGGAACGCAAACAGCGTGAAGAGCAAGACCGCATGGTAGCGGAACAGCTTCAAACTCAGGAACACGAACGGCTGGAGGCTCAACACCGGGAGCAGCAACGTTTGCAAGCTGAAAGGCTGGAGACTGAACAGCGAGAGAAAGCACGTTTAGAGGCTGAGCAGCTTGAAAAACAGCTCCTTGCGGCCCGACAACGCGAGAATGAACGGGAAGAGGCACTACAGCGCGCAAGGGAACGGTTAGACTCTGAACGACGAGAAAAGGAGCGACCGGAGGATAAACAGCCTGAGCGAGAGGGCAAGACCATTCCGCCAAGCCCCGCTTCTAAGCAAGTTCGCGATATCGCCGCAGCCGAAAAACTCCCGATTATGCACATGTGCAAACCATTTGCGCATTGGGCAGCGGTCGTGATCGCCGTGCTGTTATTGATCGTCGCAGTGATATGGCTTGGCGGATCAAAAAAATTGGTTCCTGTCGATAATACATTAAGGGAAGGCGCAAAAATCTGGACGCTAGTGGACGGTCAATATCAGTACTACGGGGAGGTAGAAGTTTTTTATTCCTGGCGATATCCCAAAACAGTGGGTATTCGCCCGGCTCATGAATCGGGGCTGATAGAGATCACCTACGACGAGTTCTTTAACTCTGGCAAATATTTTTACTATCACTAGTGCATCGTCTCATAAGTGACCAGGCGCTGAAGTTTCCAGGCCGCATCCGCTCCTGTGTTGTCAACTCCATGACTCAAAGATTTCTGACCCTGAAAATCACCAGCACGTATATCCGCCGTCAACCACGAGATTGCTGCCGGTGAAATAGCTGCTTGCATCTGACGCGAGGTAAACGACGGCCGTGGCTACCTCTCGAGTTTCGCCGACGCGGCCCATGGGGGTGAACTTTAACCAGTCCGCCTGCCATTCCGGGTTAGCCATTCCTGCCTTGGTCATCTCTGTCCCGATGTAACCGGGAGAAATGCTGTTCACACGCACCCCGCGCTTTGCCCATTCACCGGCCAGCGATTTTGTCAGCATAATCACACCAGCTTTAGAGGTGTTATAAGCCGATTGTGGTTGCGGCGTGTTCGAAATGATCCCTGACATGGACGCTGTGTTGATGATGCTGCCTTTGCCCTGCTCGAGCATCACTCTGCCGAATTCCCGGCAACAGTAAAAAACGGCGTGCAGATTGATGTTGATCACCTTGTGCCAGTCCTCGTCACTGCAGGTTTCGGACGGCGTATTGACGGCAATGCCGGCGTTATTGAATGCGATGTCGATGCGGCCATACTTCGAATGCACTCCTGCTGCCAGTCTGTTGACCTCGTCGGAGCGGGTCAAATCTGTGCGGACGAAATCCGAATCCAACTCTTTGGCTGCCTGTTCGCCTGCTTCAGCATTGATATCGACGATGACAATTTTTGCACCGTTCTCTTTCAAAGCTCTGGCGCACTCAAGCCCGATTCCACGGGCGCCTCCGGTGACGATTGCAACTCGACCATCCAAGGGTGTCAGGGGGGAATAGCTCATAGGTTTCGATAGAAAAGTAAAATCAACCCACCGAAGAAAGCCAAAACTTTAACGCAAAAATGGCACAAGCCAAAGACTTGAGAACGAGACGATTACGATCTTTAGAACGATGGGGACGAGGAGAGATTGACGCCTCCTCGTCCTCGGGGCTGCGGCAAGTGGCGCAATGACGAGGGTTGGCGGCCGTAACCAGGATGACCCTCCCACCGACCTGGCAACTACATCAGCGTCGCACCGGCTTCCGCGAGCGGGCTTCGTTCTCCCTTGGTCAGGCAGACGTGCGCTGTGATGGATTGACCTTTCAACCTGTTTCGAGTATAGACCAAGCCATTCGAACGACTGTCCACGTAGGGATTGTCGATCTGGGCGGGGTCGCCCACCATGACCAGTTTGGAGCCTTTTGACATCCGGGTGATTACGGTTTTGGCCTCCAGCGGGGTCAACTGTTGCGCTTCGTCCAGGACGAAATAACGATTCGGAATGGATCTCCCACGAATGTAACAAAGTGCCTCTATCTCGACGACCCCCTGCTCGATCAGTTGGGCGTACGGCTTAACGGGGGGAATTCCGGTCCCGTTGGTTGAAGAACCTTCGGCAGGCCCGGCTTTCCGATGGCGTTTCCCCAAGTCAGTGGTTGGGTTGGAGGGGAGAAGCAACTCGAAGGCATCGTAAATGGATTGCAACCAGGGCTTCATCTTTTCGTTTAACGTGCCCGGCAGAAACCCGAGTGTTTCTCCCATTGCTACGACCGGGCGGCTCACCGTCAGGCCGCTGAAAATTTTAGACCAGAAAAGGTGCAGTCCAGCCGCGACAGCAAGAAGAGTTTTGCCGGTGCCGGCTTGCCCGTAGCAGGTGACCAACGCGATGTCTGGATTGAGCAAGGCATCGAGCAGACACTGCTGGCCGAGGTTGAGCGGTTTCAAATGCAGGCCCCGGGGATTAGCGAGGACATGCGGCAGATCCAGGCGCCGGAAAAGTCCGTCTCCCGCGTGTCGCGCTGCCACCAATTTGTTATCGCCCGCCGAGAGGAAAACGTACTCGTTGAGATGCAGCCCTGCGGTCTCCTTTGTTCTGTGGGTTAGTTGGCGGGAACTGGCGAAACGCTGGAGTGCGTGGTGATCGATCTCGATGGTGCGTTGCTCATAGCCCTCAACATCGGTTGCTTCGACTTTATCATTCTCGTAGTCCTGAGTCTCCAGTCCAATGGCCAGAGCCTTGAGCTGCATGTTCAGGTCTTTAGTGATAAGAATGGTGCGTTCAGCGTGCCTGCTCTTGACGTAGAGGCAGAGGGCCAGAATCCGGTTGTCGAGGTTGTTCAGGTCCTGAAAAATGTGCCGAAATCGGCGGAGTTCCTCGCTCAGCCGTTCAGCAGTCAAAAACTCATTGACGGCAATTCGGATGGTCCCGCCTCCGGGCGTTTTCGCGCCGTGCATGACCAGTTTGCTATTCTGATGGAAGCAGCGCGACAAGAACCGGTGAACGGTTCGCGCGTTCGTTCCGCGCTCGGTCTGTTCGTTCTTGAAATGGTCGAGCTCGGTTAACACATCGATGGGGATCCAGACATGGTTTTCCGCAAACCGGTAAACGGAATGGGGATCATGCAGCAGCACGTTGGTATCGAGAACATAGTTCTTGATGCGCGTCCGGCTGCCGTTGAGTGAATCCGGGGTACGCGAGAGGTGGGACTGTCTGGCGGGCTCCTGAAACAGTCCAGGTTGATCCTCTGGGATGTGCATCTGGTTCAACAACAGCCGCAGCGGCCCGTTCCGCAGGCAGGCTTGGCGGCTGCCGACGAGGATCGAGCGCCTGTCATGATCCCCAGGCCTCCGGCAATCACTCTGCGGACTTTCTCACCCGTATTCGGGTCAGTGGTCAGTGGAGACTCTTTCATGCTTTGTTTGATCTCAAACCGCCGAACCGGGGCATCCGGAGAATCCGGCACCGTCTCGTAGATATAGGTGGCCATGACTGGTAGAGTTACTATCTGTTGCAGGTCAGGTTTGGCAAGCTTATTCAGGGGGCAGGAGTCAGAAGTCAGAATTCAGAACTCAGGAGCGCCCCACGGGCGCGCGTGAAGATCGAGTAGAAACTCGCCCTTGGCAGACCTCGCTGTTTCAGAGAAGTCAGGAGTTCGGAAAGCTGTGAGGACCAGTTGGCTTCTCGAGGTCATTTTCATTCGATCAATTCAGAACTCCGTGACTCCGTGCTCCGACTCCTGACTTCTGCCTCCTGACTCCTGCCTGCTGTCTCCTGACTCCTGTCTCCTCTCTCCTCCAAGAAGAACCTCGACGGCGCGCGCGAATGCGGTCTCCGGGGGACCAGGAGGGCTGACCATTCTGGCGGCTGCGATGGCTGCAGCGTTGCCGTGACTCATGGCCACTCCCATGCCCGCCCATTCCAGCATCTGCACATCGTTTTCCCCGTCGCCGAAGGCCAAGGTCTGCTCGCGTGGCACGCCGAACTCTCGCGCTACTTTTTCCAGGGCGGCTGCTTTGTTGATACCGCGGGGCATGAATTCCAGGTTCTCTGATTCCGTCGATAGCACATCCACTTTTCCGTGATACTGCGCGGCGATGGCTGGACGGATCCCTTGGAGAACCACAGGATCTCCATACCAAACGATTTTCAGCGCGCGCCGGCCATCGAGCTGACGGAGGTCGGGAAGGGTTTCGGCTCGTTCACCGACGCGCGATTCGTACAGATCGATCCAGCGGTCGTTCCGCTCCGGCACGTAAAGGTGATCCAGGTGATAGTAGATCGCTTGCACGCCCTTCTTTTCTGCTTCGTCGACAATTTCGCTGGCCACGGCTTGAGGCAGAAAATGGGCCTCGATCACATTGCCGCTTTCGCCGTCCCTGATCAGGCCACCCTGACAGGCGATAATCGGCCCGGTCAATCCAAGCTGCCGTTGGAAACGGATGCTATTCTGATGGCGCCGTCCCGACGCGATAATCACCCGGGCGCCATTTTCATTCAGCCTTCCCACGGCCGCCGCATTCTGTTCGCTGATTGCTTT
>JAFAKL010000417.1 GCA_019235445.1 Verrucomicrobiota bacterium
ATGAATTACATCACTTTGGCTGGAACGCGTGCAGCACGGCCCTTTGCCCTTATGCACCGCACCCGCACCTTGAAAGACGCTATCTGATTGTACCGGGGCTGCGCTCCTCCCGCATCCATATAATAGACACCAAGCCGGATCCTCAGAAACTCGAGATCGTGAAGACGATTGAGCCAGAAGAAGTTTTCACCCGGACTGGATACTCACGTCCACATACCGTGCATTGCGGTCCGGAAGGAATCTACATAAGTGCTTTGGGTGCGCCCAACGGCGGCGGCCCCGGTGGGATTTTTATCCTGGATCACTACGATTTAAACGTATTGGGGCGTTGGGAAGTTAACCGCGGGCCGCAACAACTAGCCTACGACTTCTGGTGGCACCTTGGACATGACGTGTTGATCTCCAGCGAGTGGGGAACTCCAAACAAGATCGAGAACGGACTTGATCCGGAAAACTTGCTTTCCAGTGGTTACGGTCACCAATTGCATATCTGGGATCTTCGGCGGCGACAGCATCAACAAACGATTGACTTGGGTAAGGAGCAGCAAATGGTTTTGGAACTGCGACCATCTCATGACCCGACTCGGACATTTGGCTTTGTTGGAGTTGTCGTTTCACTGAAGGACCTCTCGGCGTCAGTCTGGTTGTGGAAACGCGATAATAGCCATTGGGGCGCGACAAAAGTGATCGAGATTCCTGCTGAACCGGCAGACCCGGATCTATTGCCCCCGCTCTTAAAGGGCTTCAAAGCCTTACCGCCGCTGGTTACAGACATCAATCTTTCGCTTGATGATAAGTGGCTCTACGTCTCCTGCTGGGGCACAGGCGAACTGCGCCGTTACGACGTTTCCACACCTGATCGTCCGAAGCTTACATCAGTCATTCAGATCGGTGGAATCGTGCGTCGAGCACCCCATCCAAAAGATCCGAACGTTGCGCTTAACGGCGGTCCTCAAATGGTGGAGATCAGTCGAGACGGCAAACGCGTCTATTTTACGAACTCCCTTTATGCGGCCTGGGACGAGCAATTTTATCCCGAGGGCATTCGTACCTGGTTCGTTCAAGCAGCCGCGGAACCGGATGGTTCATTAACGCTGGATGAAAGCTTTTTCGTTACATCAAGCGAACATCGGCTGCATCAGGTGCGACTGGACGGAGGAGACACATCGTCAGACTCGTTTTGCTACCCATCCTGATCGCCCGGCGAGAGTCGCTATGATTGTTGCCGCGTGGCCTTGGTTAGCTTTGATCCTGCTCGGTGCCTGGCATGGTCTGAATCCCGGCATGGGATGGCTTTTCTCAGTCGCGCTTGGGCTCCAGCAACGCTCGAGAAAAGCCGTATTTATGGCGCTTGCGCCGATCGCCCTTGGTCACGCGCTCGCCATCGGTCTGATCGTTTTGCTCGTTTACGGCATCGGTGCCGTGATCCCATTTAGATGGCTCCAAATTGGTGGCGCAGGGGCGCTGTTCGCTCTCGCATTCTGGAAGCTTTGGCGCGCACGACACCCCCCTTGGGTCGGTATGTGCGTAAGTTTCTGGGACCTGACCCTCTGGTCGTGGCTCATGGCAAGTGCGCATGGCGCCGGGCTTATGGTTGTGCCGGTCCTTCTCGGGGCGAAATCGGTCTTTTGTGGAACGGTGCCATTCGGCGCGAATTTGCTGCTCTCCGTCCAACCCTTCGTTGCTGCCGCTGCGGTAGGCGTTCATACGATCTCGCATTTAGCAATCTCCGGATTAATTGCCTGGATCGTGTACGATTTTATTGGTCTAGCGGTGCTGCGCCGGTCATGGATCAATCTTGATCTGATCTGGGCATTTAGTCTGCTTGGAGCGGGTGTGGTTCTATTCTTCGCACCGCTGGCATAGAGTAGGTGGCATGGGCGGCGGACCACGGTCCTCGCGGATTAAACGGCGACGGTTCCCCGCGTGTTCTATCGAATATTCCGCGGGATAAGATGGCGTTTCCGCTTGCGATGAATGCAGATGCCATGCGGCAGGATAATTTCTTTGCCAGCTTGCAGCGTTGCAGCATCCGAGAACCGTGCGGCAGACACCACCAACGCGACGTACCCTGGCGGGTACGACAACACATCGTAAAGATTAATACTGTACTGGTTGAGTTCGGGAGACTTACGAATTAGAGTGGGATGCCGTGAAGCTGTCTAAAAGGGGTGAATATGCCCTGCGCGCTTTGATTGACTTTGGTGTGGCCCAGGCTTTCGGTCGTCCTTTGCTCCAAGTGAGCGAACTCACCGCAAAGGAGGGGTTGCCAGTTAAGTTTCTGGAACAGATTTTAATGCAGCTCAAGACTGCGGGTTACCTTGAAAGCCGCCGC
>JAFAKL010000058.1 GCA_019235445.1 Verrucomicrobiota bacterium
ATCTGCTCACTAGTCCCAGAGATATTTTTCGAGGAAACGAGAATAACACATTTGGAGGAAACCTTGATCAACCGTCCCTACGGGACCAGACGTGTCTTTTTTCTTTTTTCCAGGCACTTCGTGCCAGGCTACCCCCGTTTGGTCCCTCCGGGACAGGCTACTTTCATTTAGTCCCTGCGTGCCAGGCTGCGCTCTTTCGTTGTAGAATTTTCCTTACGTTTTAGTCCCTCCGGGATAAATGGGTCAGCACCTCCCTGCCCTTCCGGGCAAAAGAACCGTCTCGAACCCTCTTATCTTCACGCCATTCGGATCACGACCGGACCCGCAAAAGATTTGAAACTCTCTACCGAATTTATTCGTCACTATTATCATGACGGTTTTAAATTCGTGCCATCGGTCATTTTGCGGCGAACCATGGGACGAGCGGCGTACCAGTGCCCGGGCAAAGACTATGCTGGCGCATTTGGCCTGCGCATCTCGACGGTGTGATCGCGTCGATCATCTACTAATGGGATTGTTTGGCCGGCCAGTTCTTCTCCATCGAGGTATATTTGACCCGAGTCAGATGAGCCATCGAGCAATCCTGAGATGGTGACGTGGTAAACCGTTTGCCGGTAGCGGTAAGCGATTTTACATCTTTGCCAATGCCTCGGCAGACGGGGGGTTAACCGCAATCTGTCCCCCTCCAACCTCAGGCCTAGAAGGGTCTCACTCAATAGCCGATACATCCAACCGGCGGAGCCGGTGTACCATGTCCAGCCGCCCCGACCCGTATGTGGCGCGACGGCATAGACATCTGCCGCCACGACGTAAGGTTCCACTTTGTAGATGTTAATTTGGGCTGAGGTGGACCCGTGATTGATGGGATTAAGCAGCGCAAACAGTTCCCAGGCCCGATCCGAGTCTCCTAGCAGCGCACGCGCCATGACGACCCAGATCGCGGCATGGGTGTATTGGCCGCCATTCTCGCGAATACCGGGGACATAGCCCTGGATGTAGCCGGGGCTAGGTACCGAACGGTCGAACGGCGGGTCTAATAATTGGATCAGCTCCGCTTCAGAGCGGACGAGCCGCTCCTCAACGGCCTGCATCGCCTCCCGGGCGCGCTCTTCACGGCCGGCCCCGCTCAACACCGCCCAGCTCTGCGGCAGCGAATCGATCTGACATTCCAGGTTGGTGTGAGAGCCGAGCGCTTCGCCGCTGTCGAAATAAGCGCGACGGTACCAATGGCCGTCCCAGCCATGCTGCTCGACGTTTGTCTGCAGCTGCCGCGCCTGATCCAGGCACCGCTCGGCGAAGGTGATATCGTTACGCTTCTGCGCCAGTTCGGCAAAACGCCTCAGCACGTCGTAAAAAAAGAAGGCCAGCCAGACACTTTCGCCGCGGCCTTCTTTTCCCACCAGATTCATTCCGTCGTTCCAATCGCAGCTCCCGATCAGCGGCAGCCCGTGGATGCCAAATCTCAGGCCATGCTCGATGGCGCGCACGCAATGTACGTACAATGTGCCTGACTCCTCAGAGCGACTCGGCAGATCATAGTAAGATTCCTCCTCCGGATTGATCGGCCGGCCCTCCAGGAAGGGGACCTTTTCATCGAGAATGGCCGCGTCTCCGACAAAGGAAACATAGTGGCAGGTGACGTAAGGGAGCCACAAATAATCGTCCGAAGTATGAGTCCGCACACCGCGACCCGTCGGCGGATGCCACCAATGCTGAACATCGCCCTCGCGGAATTGACGTGCCGCCGCGAGCAGAAGATGCTCGCGGGTCAAGCTGGGTTCCGCGTAAACGAGCGCCATCGAGTCTTGCAACTGGTCGCGAAATCCGAATGCCCCGCCAGATTGATAGAAACCGCTGCGCCCCCAGAGACGACCGCTCAGTACCTGATACAAAAGCCAGCCGTTGGCCATCAGGTTTACCGATGGATCGGGCGTTTCCACGCGGACCGCGCCAAGCGTTTGCTTCCAGTATTGCCGGACGCCTTCGAGGGCCGTCTTGGCCGCTTCGGTCCCACGACAACGTTGGATCAGGTTTCGCGCGTGCTCCAGGTCGCGTCCGGCTCCAAGACAAAAGCGGACCTCTCGTTCTTCCCCGTCTCGCAAGTCCATGGCGACTTGCATGGCCCCCCCGGGATCGAGCCCTGCCCCCGTTTCTCCCGAGAGACGCTCCCGCTTCAAGGCCGCCGGATTAGACAAACTTCCGTTCCTGCCGAAAAATTCCTTTCGGTCTCCCGTGAAAGTTCGCGCCGACTGGCCGGCATCGACAAACGCGATTTTTTCAGAAAAGTCGGTGTTGTAAAAGTTGCGCGCTAATAATGCGCCGGTCTCGCGGTCCGCCTCGGTTTGGACATGAAGCAAGCTCTTTTGCCGCTGCTCGCCGAGGACCCACTCCCAATAGCCCGTCACGGATATCCGGCGCGGACGGCCAGAGACGTTCCGCAATTTGAAAACCGCAAATTTGACCGGCGCATCCATGGCTGCAAAAATGGTCAATTCGGAAAGGATGCCATTCTCTGCGTGTTCAAAGACGCTATAGCCAAACCCGTGCCGTGTGACGTACGGCGTCGCTCCGGGTGCCGGCAAAAGTGTGGGTGACCAAAAAGCTCCGCTCTGCTCATCGCGGAGATAAAAGGCTTCTCCTGTCGCATCCGTAACGGGATCGTTGTTCCAAGGCGTCAGACGAAACTCGTGCGAATTTTCAGCCCAGGTGTAACCGCTGCCGCTTTCAGAAACGACCGTTCCGAAAGAGGGGTTCGCGATCACGTTGACCCACGGCATCGGTGTTGCCTGTCCCGCTTGCAAGCGCACGACGTATTCATTGCCCTCGGGATTGAAACCGCCGAGCCCATTGTGGAAAAGGAACTCACCCGCAGCTGGAGGTTGGGATGGATCGGGCATCAATTCCGGTGTCGGGGTCAGTGCGGCCATTGAAAGCTCAGGTGTGGCGTTCGACTCCAGCTGGTCGACCAACTTTTCGTTGTCGCGGGATAGGACGATGCGCGCAGCTGATTGAAGCAGGATAAGGTCTTCAGAACAGATCTGGTCCAGGTGCCGGATAAAGATACCAGCTGGCCTGTCCAGTATCCCCCCTCTCTCCCGAGGCGAAATCAACCCTTTCACCTGCTCTGCCAGGGCCTGGGGAGAATCCGAAACCGTTTCGGTCAGAATCACCAGATCCACGGGCAGCGCCTTAGTCCGCCAGTAAGCATGCGCCTGGAGGAGTTCCTTGACGACTTGGATCCTGGTTGGATCGCTGATATGCAACAGGACGATAGGGAGATCGCCCGAGATGCCAAATTTCCACAGTCCACTTTGCCCGCGCCGGTTGGCCAGTAATACACTCGAGGCGGCGCGCTGAGTCGGATCAGCATAAACTAAAGCCCCGGCCAAACGTTGATAAAGATCGGCCTCGGCTTCGGTCGCGCCGATCTCGCCCAAGGCCCGATCGGTTCGGGCAAGATCGAAGGAGAGGTCGACCACCTGTCGATCGCCATATTTGCGGACGAGCGCCAATGCCTTCTCGCGAGTTTCCGTGACGCCGAGGACAAAATCGACCCGGACTGTTTGATCGGGAGCCAACGCGAACGTGCGCCGCAGTGAAACGATAGGGTCGAGCACGGACCCCGTCGTATCAGCCAGTGGCGACGCAATCTGCATTGCCGCCGGGTTGGCCGAGGTACGACCTCGCCCCACAAATCTTTCCCGGTCCGTCTCACAGGAGATGGCATCCCTTGCACCTTCGGCAGCCACCATCGAATGCGATAGCCACGGGCGCATTTCGTTTTCTGAACGAGGACGCCGGGTGCACAGAATAGCTGAATCCGATCGCACAAACTCTGTTTGCACGAAGAGATTGCTGAAGACTGGATGAGCAGCATCCGCCCCCGGAACCGCGAGAACAACTTCGGCATAGCTTGTTAGCTCCAACACCCGCTCTGCAGTGGAGTGATTCGTCACGGTCACGCGTCGAAGCTCCACGTCGTCCTCCAGCGAAAGGCAGATCTCCGTGCGCACCTCCAGGTCGCGGTGACGATGCCGGTACTCGGCGCTCGCACCCGCGAAAATAACCTGGTATTGTCCGGTCGAGCGTAAGGCCGGCTGGTAGGTTACGGACCAAAATTCTCCCGTCGCCACCTCGCGCAAAAAGATAAAATTTCCCCAGCAGTCGCGAGTGGCATCCTCGCGCCAGCGGGTAACCGCGAGGTCGCGTCATCGACTGTAGCCGCCTCCACCGTTGCTGATCGCCAGATGATAACGGCCGTTGGAGAGCAAGTGGACCTCCGGAACGCGCGAAGCG
>JAFAKL010000250.1 GCA_019235445.1 Verrucomicrobiota bacterium
AAAGATTCGGGCTGAGCCAGATGGTGATCGCAGAGGCTTCCCGCGATACGGAGGACGCGGTGCTCAGTGCGATCGGCTCCGCGGCGGCTCAATTGGTAGAGTCGCTCCTCAACCCTGGGGAAGTCATCGGTATCTCCTCTTGGAGCGCCTCGTTGTTGTCGATGGTCGATCAAATGCACCCGGTGCGAAAGCTCCAGAAGTGCACGGTGGTTCAGTTGCTGGGTGGAATTGGCAGCCCGTCGGCAGAAAAGCATGCCAACCATCTGGCCACTCGGTTGGCGCGACTGGTGAACGGTGACGCTCGCTTTCTCCCGGCTCCAGGTGTGGTCGGCTCTGCCGGCGCGGCGCGGATTTTGTTCCAGGATCCTTATGTCCGGGAGACGATTGCCTTGTTTGACAAAATCACTCTCGCTTTGGTCGGCATCGGTTCCCTTGAGCCATCCGCCTTGGTGGCCAGTAGCGGCAACAGTTTTTCCTCCGAGGAACTGGCAATTATTCAGCACAATGGAGCAGTCGGAGATATTTGCCTCCGGTTCTATGACGCCAACGGCCGGGAAATAAAAGAACCCTTTGGAAATCGGGTGATCGGTATTGACCTCGAGAGATTGAGCCGGATTCGCACCACCATCGGAATTGCGGGCGGCAAGCGAAAGTTCTCTGCCATCCTAGCGGGCTTGCGTGGAAAATGGATTAACACTTTGGTCACAGACCAGTTCACGGCGGACCGTTTGGCGAAGCATAGTGCCAAAGAACAAAAGTTCGCCTCCTCTTCCAAAGTCGCCGGAGCTTAGCCCGGCTTAGTGGGGGTCGAGCGCCTCGGGCCGTAATTGCAACCCCAGCGGCAGGCAATGCCTTTTAACCTGGTTTGAGAGAATGGTTCTCTGAGGCGTCCCCCGATGCACGCCTCTCTGAATATTTAATCACGATTTCAATAATAAGTCATTTTTGGCAATCAATATCTTGACAGTGCCCTCCTGATCATAAATGAATTTTTAGTGCGGCTGATGAAAAATGACTTCCCTCCTTAACGATTCGAAAACGGCGTCGAAACCTCGGACGCGGCGGAAAAGCCACCGCGGAGCGGTGGTGTTGGGTCTCTTTGTTCTGATAGCTATTATTCTGACGCTTAATCCCCCCTTTGTCGTCCGTCCGCTGACGGAGCACGCCGGCACGGGTGCCGGTGCCCAGAACGACCAGGACGCAGCTTCTAAGTTCGTTGATCCGATTTGGACAAGCAAGGTGCTCCCGACCATTGAGGAGAAAGCGCAAGATATCGCAAAAATCCTACCGGAGATCCGCGCTAACGCAGAAAGTGCCGGTCAGAAGTATGGTCGGCGTGAAGCCACCAACCCGTACAATTATATGGTGAAAGGGACCGGAAAGGTGACCGGGATTAACAACCAATCTCAAGCCGGCACCGCGACGGTTGAGCTTCCGGGACTCAGTGAAAAGATCGCCCTGCAGATCGGGCCGGTGGTTCGTGGAACGGCCTTGCGGGATGCGACCGGGATCGTTTCCTTCAATCAATTCTCCAATCAGCTTGATTACGCCGATGTATCCAAGGAAATGAATCGGCGGGCCTTGAAGACTGCCTTTGCGAACGTGGATCCTGCCTCGTTGGCCGGCAAAACGGTGACCTTTTTTGGGGCGTTCACCTTTGACCCGCATTCGAAATCACCGGTCCTGATCACGCCGGTAAAGATTACCTTGTAAATGTCACTACAGGACAAGAGGCAAACAACGCGCCAAGCGGTCAGCAATGGCGAAAGAGTCGTTCTGGTGGCGGAGAAGATCACCAAACGCTTTCCTGGCACGGTGGCGTTGGACGGAGTGGACTTCACCGTTTACGGGGGATCGGTCAATGTTCTGATCGGCGAGAACGGAGCGGGCAAGTCGACTTTGATGAAGATTCTCGCCGGCGTAGAGCGAGCAACCTCAGGGCGGTTGCTTCTCGACGGATCTGCGGTGGAATTCAAATCAACCCGAGAGGCGGCACAGGCTGGAATCGGGATTATTTTTCAGGAGCTGAATCTCTATCCTAACCTCAGCATTTCGGAAAATATTTTTGTTGCCCGCGAACTGACCCGAGGCGGGGTGGTCCAGCATCGACTGCAGGAACAAGTCACTTCTGAGTTGTTGGCACGGCTTGAACAGCCTTTGAACCCGGCCACCCTGGTCAGGGATCTTCGGATGGGGCAACAACAGATCGTGGAAATCGCCAGGGCGTTGTCGCAAAATGTTCGAATTCTGATCATGGACGAGCCCACCTCGGCTCTGACCGCCGCGGAAACGGAGGCGCTTTTTCGAATTATCGCGGATCTCAGAGCGCACGGGGTCGCTATCATCTACATCTCACACAAGCTGGAAGAACTCCTCACCATCGGAGATTACGTGACCGTCTTACGCGATGGAAAGCTGGCCGCCGCGTCCCCGGCACGGGCCATCAATATTGCCTGGATCATCGACAAAATGGTCGGGCGTAACGTGAACGCACCGAGGCACCGCACGCAAACCAACGCTTCCGATCAGCCTGTGCTGGAAGTCAAGAATCTGAGCCTGCCGCGAGCCGGTGGAGGATTTACTTTGGAAAATGTTTCCCTGACCCTCCGCCGAGGCGAAATCCTGGCGATTTTCGGACTGATGGGTGCCGGCAGAACCGAGTTATTCGAGTGCTTGATGGGACAGCATCCAGAGGCCAGCGGCGAGATTGCTATTAATGAGCGCAAACTCAGGAATGAAACAATCCGGGGACGAATCGATTTGGGAATGATGTTAGTGCCGGAAGACCGGCAGCGTCTGGGTTTGATCCAAAAGCTTTCTGTTGCGCACAATATAACTCTAGCCAATTTACGACGATTTGTGACCTCTTTCTGGCTCTCCGAGGCCCGGGAACTGGCAGAGATCCATGCAATGATCCGAAGCCTGTCTATCAAGACGCAGGACCCTCAGCAACCAATTACTTCTTTGAGCGGCGGCAACCAGCAGAAAGTTGTCGTTGCCAAGAGCCTGCTGACTGAGCCTCAAGTCCTGATGCTGGATGAACCGACCCGCGGCATCGACGTCGGCGCAAAGGCAGAAATTTTCGAGATCATGAATCAACTGGCTGAGAAAGGCCTTGCCGTTCTCTTCGTTTCTTCCGAGTTGCCGGAAATGTTTGTCATTCCAGATCGGGTCATCGTCCTCTCCAAAGGAAGAGTCACGGGCGAGTTTCTTCACGACCAGTTAACCGAGGAAGCGTTGGTACTTGCCGCCGGCGCACGCCAACAGACCGAACACCCGATTACCGCACAGCCGTCGAAATAAGCCTCAAACCTTTGTCCTATGCCCACTGCGCTCGCCTCCCCTGCTGGTCCAGTTCTAGCCAAACCGTCCGGCTTATCTCTGGGTGTGCTACTTTTCCGGTTAAGAGCCTTGATAGCCCTATTCGTCTTGGTGGCGATTTTTTCCGTGCTCTCGCCGGCTTTTTTTACCGAACAGAACCTGATCATCCTGGTCGGGCAAACCGCGATTAACGCGATCATGGCGGTGGGCATGACCTTTGTCATCTTGACCGGCGGCATCGATCTTTCGGTCGGCTCTACGGTAGGTCTGGCGGCCATGATTTCGGGCTTACTGATTGACCGAGGATTACCCATCCCGCCCTTGGGAGTCGCGCTTTATTTTAATGTTCCAGCGATTGTCGTGCTCTGCCTCTGTCTCGGAGTGTTAGTCGGGGCCGTCAACGGCATTCTAATCACGCGCTTCAATGTCGCACCGTTCATCGCTACGCTAGGGACCCTCTACATTGCCCGGGGCACCGCCCAACTCAGCAATAACGGAGCGACTTTCCCTAATCTTGTCGGCAGGCCGGATTTGCATAACACTGGGTTTCCGGTTCTTGGTGCCGGAAGTATTCTGGGAATTCCCATCGTCATCTGGATCATGTTCGTTTTCGCCGCCGTCGCCGCGTTTGTGGCAGGGAAGACCCCGTTCGGACGCCAGGTATACGCGGTAGGCGGCAATGAGCGTGCCTCCGAACTATCCGGTATAGACGTCAACCGGATCAAGATGAGCGTCTATATGATTTGCGGTCTGTGCGCGTCGATGACCGGCCTGATCACCGCCTCACAATTAGTCGCGGCACATCCCGCGGTCGGTGAAAGTTACGAACTCAACGCCATTGCGGCCGTCGTGCTCGGCGGCACCTCGCTGTCGGGCGGGCGCGGCGCGATGTGGGGGACCATCGTTGGCGCGCTAGTCATAGGTGTCCTGACCAATGGACTCGTGCTGCTTGGGGTCCAGGAATTCTGGAAGAAGGTCATCACTGGCCTGGTCATTATTTTAGCGGTGGTCCTCGATCAGCTTCAGGAACGTCTTCAGCAGCGTCTGGCCCTTAAACGCTCCTGACGATAGCCCTATGAGCCAGGAAATAGATTTTAAACGCAACTCTGACTCTTTTTCCCGATCACCGCCATGGAACAACGCTTTCCTCCGAAACCTAACCTCCAACCATACCATCAACCAAAGTCATGTCTAAATACACCCGCCTACTATGGAAGTCAGTCGTCCGTCGGCTGACCATTCTCACCCTCTTATTCACTGCTGGAGCCCTCATCCAGTCTTTGCCGGCACAGCAGAAGAAACTCCTCGCCATCATCGTGCCCTCCCCGGAAAATCCATTTTTCAAGGCCGAAGCAGATGCCTCAGCGGCGAGAGCGCAAGCGCTCGGATACGATACCCTCACATTAGTCCACAATGATGACCCCGTAAAACAGGATCAGCTCTTCGACACGGCCATCGCCAGGAAAGCAGCCGCGATTATCCTTGATAATGCGGGTGCAGATGCCACCGTGGCCGCAGTTAAGAAAGCAAAAAATGCGGGTATTCCTTCCTTTCTGGTTGATCGAGAAATCGATGTGACCGGAGTTGCCGTCGCACAGCTGGTTTCCAATAATTATCAAGGAGCGACTCTGGGAGCCGAGGAGTTCGCTAAACTGATGGACGAAGAAGGGGATTACGTTGAGCTGCTCGGAAAAGAAACGGACACCAACGCGGGAATACGTTCAAAAGGATACAACGATACGCTGAGCCAGTATCCCAAGTTGAAGAAAGTGGCAGCTCAAAGCGCTAACTGGAACCAGGCCGAAGCGTTCCAAAAAATGCAAACGATCATTCAGCAGTTTCCAAATATCAAAGGGGTTATCTCCGGTAACGATACGATGGCGCTCGGAGCTTACGCCGCGCTAAAAGCAGCCGGGAAAGGAAAAGTGATCGTGGTGGGTTTCGATGGCAGTCCGGACGTTGCTGAATCAATCAAGGCGGGTGAGATCCGGGCCACCGTGCTGCAACCGGTCGTCCACTTGGCTGAGCTAGCTGTGGATGAAGCGGATAAATATATTAAGACAGGAAAAACCGGTGAGGATGAGAAACAGACGATCGACTGCGTTCTGATTAACTCGGATAATGTGAAGAACTACACCTCCTTTGGCCTGAAAGAGTAAAAAAGAGAAGTTCAGGAGTTGCCGGAGTACAGGAGTTGCAGAAGGGCGAAGGCAACTCGATTCTTACTGCAACTCCCTGCTCCTGACTCCTGAATTCTGACTCCTATGAATAGGCCGATCACCCTTGGCGTTATTATCGGCAACCGAGATTTCTTCCCCGATGTTCTGGTGACTCAAGGACGTCAAGATATCCTTGAGGTGCTCACGGAACGCGGTATTGGACATGTCATTCTCGACGAGCGGTCTACCAAATTTGGTGGTGTGGAGACCTGGCAGGACGCGAAGAAGTGCGCTGCGCTCTTTGATGAACACCGGCAACAAATCAACGGCATCCTGGTGGTGCTGCCTAACTTCGGCGACGAAAAGGGAGTGGCCGACTCGATTAAGCTTTCAGGATTGAAGGTGCCGATCCTTGTCCAGGCCTATCCTGACGACTTAAGCCGATTTTCGCTGCAAAGGCGGCGTGACGCCTTTTGCGGGAAGATCTCGGTCTGTAACAACTTTTACCAGTATGGGATCCCTTTCAGTATCACAAAACGACATACCGTTCTTCCGAAGAGCGACCCATTTAAGGCCGATCTTGACGAATTCGTCGCTGTCTGCCGGGTGGTCGACGGGATGAAGCAGGCGCGGCTCGGCGCCGTTGGTGCTCGCCCGAACGCATTCAACACCACGCGGTACAGTGAAAAGCTTTTGCAGGCTTTTGGCATTAGTGTTAGCTGCATCGACCTGTCTGAGGTTTTTGGCAGGGCAGAGAAGATTGGCGATCAAGATAAATCAGTGACGGAGCGTTTGGAAGGCATTCGCGCTTACGTTCCCACGAGCGGTATTCCGCCGGCCGCGATGACAAAGATGGCTAAGCTGGGCATTGTCTTGGATGACTGGATGAGGACCTATGATCTGCATGCCAGTGCGATCCAGTGCTGGGATTCGTTGCAACATAACTACGGTGTCAACGTATGCACGCTCATGAGCATGATGAGCGAGAACCTGCTGCCGAGCGCCTGTGAGGTGGATGTCACCGGCGTCGCATCGATGTATGCCCTGCAGCTTGCGTCCGGTAAGCCAAGTGCGTTAGTCGACTGGAACAACAACTACGGTGATGATCCGAACAAATGTGTGGTCTTCCACTGCGGTAACTGGGCCAAGAGCTTTTTTGGCGAAGTGAAGATGGCCAACGCAGAGATACTAGCCACCACCTTAGGTACCGAGAATACCTATGGGACGGTAGCGGGCAGAACTCCGAAGGGCCCCTTTAGCTATTCTCGAATCACTACAGATGACCGTCATGGAGTGATCCGCGCCTATGTCGGGGACGGGCAATTTGTGGATGATCCTCTAGACACTTTCGGCAGCCGCGCGGTCGTGGAAGTAGAGGACCTGCAAGGACTGATGCGCTATGTGTGCCGCCAAGGTTTTGAGCATCACGCCGCCATGAACCAATCACATTCCGCAGCGGTATTGCACGAGGCGTTTTCGAACTATTTTGGTTGGGAGACCTATCGGCATGAGGGTAATCCATCGAAGGTGCATCTCATAGCCTGATTGAGCGATGAAAGCTATACTCGCGCTGGATGCTGGAACGACGAACGTGAAGGCCATTTTGGTGGATCGAGCTGCGAACATTCTCGCCCGGGAGTCAGTTCCTCTCTCGATCGAATATCCAAAAGTGGATGGCTAGAACAGTCGGCGGAAAGTGTTTGGCAGGCGGCGGGAAAAGCGCTGGCGGGTTGTTTAGCGGCCCAGGGTGCCGAACATGAGGTGGTCGCACTCGGCATTTCCAATCAAAGGGAGACGCTGGTGGCTTGGAATCGGGACACCGGCGAGCCTCTGGCCCCGTGCATCGTCTGGCAGTGCCGACGCAGTGCAGAGATCTGTCAGGCGGTACGCCAGAAGGGCTTAGAGGAATTCATTCGCGCGAAAACAGGGTTGCAGGTCGATCCGCTGTTTCCCTCGAGCAAGATCCAATGGCTCTTCGAGAATCGTCCCGAAATCCGAAAACTGGCGGAAGAGGGGAGAGCTTGCCTGGGTACCGTGGATGCCTGGCTAGTCTGGAATCTCACCGGCCATAAGCGGTTTGTAACAGATTACAGCAACGCTTCCCGAACCCAGCTATTCAACATTGGCCGGGGTGAGTGGGATGCGGAGTTGCTCACGCTTTTTGGGGTGCCGGCATCTGCGTTGCCGGAGGTGGTGGCATCAAACCACCCCTTGGGCGACGCGATACTTCCTTGGAGCCATCCAATCCCTCTCTGCGGCATTTTAGGTGACTCCTGGTTAATCCGGCACATTGACGGTCATCAGCTTCAAAACATTGGCATTGTCGTCGACCGCCGCGAAGCTGACCTGATCATCGTTCAGTTGAACGAGACTAAGTCCGAATGCTCCGCCCGGAGCCGCATCGACGGCAATCTCGCCGATGAACTCGCCGTTGACCGTGAACTCGACGATCTCGCTGGGCTGGTGCGGGTCGGCATTGATGCCGTCGCTGTTACTGACCAGCAAGTGCCCATTGGGTGCTGCCGCCATGGCCAGCGCCCCGTGCAGGTGGACGTCGTCCGCATAGATAACCGTGCCTTTCTCCCCACCGTTCGGGGGTGGAGCAGTCCTGTTTCCGGCCCTCGTAATGGCAAACACTTTGTTGTCGCCGGTCGAAGTGACGTAAAGGATATCATCCTGCACATCGTAGACCAGACCCGTGGGGCCTACTTCAAATGTGACAGCATCGGGTCTATGGATGTAGCCCGAGGCGACCAAGACCTTCTGCAGGACGTGGA
>JAFAKL010000036.1 GCA_019235445.1 Verrucomicrobiota bacterium
TTAAATGGGGTATGTTGAACCAGGAACCGAGATCGAGTTTTTCAAGGGAACATGGGGCAACCTGCATAAGCTCTCAGGCCGAACGGCGGCCTTAAAGACGGTGCGAATGAATCGGGTGAAAAAGATCTCGGCTAGCGCCGCTATCGCTCTACTCGCCGCGAGTCCGAGAAAGGGAACGTTGATGAAGTGGCCAAGAGTGAAAAAGATGATTCACAATCTGGTTGAAGGAAGCACGGAGCCACAATCGGTAGCAGATCTATCACCGGCGCAGCAAGAAATCATGTGTTCCGAATTTTTACGTGGACCAGAAGCGGCTACTGTTGGATTACCGGTGCTGCAAAGCTTATTGTTGCCTGTGGGCAGCACACTTCGAGACCTCGACATCTATGGATTGGCGTCCGACGCTAAGAAGATTGCCGCACAGGTCACCTTCTCACAATTCGATTCTGTCTCTTGGAAGTTCGACACTTAAACGTTATAGCGATCCGACCAATGTGATCCTATTGATGTTTTGCGATACCGAAAAAGCTTTTAACCATGGAGGAATTATAGTCTTTCCTCTCTCCGAAGTGTTTCGCCTTTTCAAGACATCCGCAGCAGGGCGAACATGGTTGCTTGCAGGTCGGGTTGTAGCTGAATTACATCCGCTCTAGAGCTGTTCTTATCATTTGTCTTTGGGGATGGTGGAACGTGCCCGGAAGCGGGCACGGCTGGTTTTGTACTCGAAGTCAATCGCGATCCGGCGCATCTTTAAGAAATCCGCTTCACGTTGAAGAAATGCCCGATATCCCCCCGGTTTCGGAAAATTCTTTTTTCCATTCGGCTAGGTCGGCACGTTCTTGGTTTTGATCCAGTTCCGGCCATTCGATCGACGGGCCTAAAACGGCTTTGAGCGATCCGTTCGCGCGATAGAAATTCACATAGATGTTGTTGCGTTGGTAGTGGTCCCAGCGAAACACGTGCGCATCGCCGGTTCCTCCAGGAAGATTACTTTTGCGTCCGAAGCCAGCGCGCGTGCGAAGAGCACCTTCTGCCGGTTGCCGCCGCTCAGGCTGAGGATAGGGGTATCGATGGAAGGTGCCTTGATCTGTAACCTGTCCGACCAGGTTCGCGCCGATTCTTGCTCGGCGTCCGCTGAAATGAGTCCGGTGCGGCGTAGAGCCTTGACACTCCGAATTGGCAGGTTATCAGCGATGGACCAGAGTGGGAAAAAGCCCTCGTTGCCACGGTCGCCTGCTACGTAAGCAGCCGAAGGCGTCAGCCCTTTTTTACTTTTTTTCCGGCCAGCGGCAAACAGCGCTCGCAGCTTTTCCCGTTGCCCATGACCGTCAAGACCCGTTCGTAACCGTTGGCCTCGTGCTCGCTCTTCCAGAGTGCAAGTTCATCTTGGCGGTTCCCCATAACGATGATCGGTAATAGGCGATTCGCGGCCTTGAAGGCCATCGCAACTCCGTAAACATCCCCGCCTTGCGTTAGCACTGCCTCGAGCTTGGGCAGGGACGCAAGGATGCTGGAGACTTCTTTCTGGGCCACGGTCGCAGTCCACTGGCCGTAGACTTCACCGACAATCTTGAAGCTGGGTGCTCCTGCATAGCCTTTAGAACTCCAGCGTGCAGTCTCTTGTCGAAACCGTCTCCCGCTATCCCACGGATTTCGAGCAGGTTAGCCTCCCGCTTATCCAACCGCTGCGTTAAGTAATCGAGTTCTTCTTTACCATAGGTGATCTTATTCGATTACCTGATCGGGTAATATGCGGAGGAGCGCAGCAGGCATAAGTTGGCAAGCATGAGGGAAACGACAAAAGAAATCGGCTATTTTCGGCGCCTTTGCGATTCAGAAACTAGCCAGGCTGGGAAGGAGGAGCCCCAGGCATCAACTCGGACCAATCATGATCTGTCAAAGATGGTACAGCCTCCTTGCGATTGGGAAGCTGGCAGCGTTGGCGAAACAAGACACCCGACGAAACCCGAAGAGGCGACGAGAAGCGATGGCAGCAATGACTTAGAAGCGTTGACGGCCGCCTCTGGATCACGGGCCGGCCTCGCCAAGCTGTTCTAGCGCCTACTGTCGAATTTTTTCGGCTGCGAGGAAAAGAACGAGGATGATGAAGAGCCCCTCAGCGACAAGCTGACCGCCGATTTTCAAACCCGCTACCTGCATCGCGGTTACCAGGAGCACCAGGAAGAGACTGCCTAAGAGTGTCCCCCACGGGACGGCTCTTCCTCCGAAGATAAGCGTCCCTCCGACCACGACGCTCCCCACCGTCTGAAGCAGGTATGGATCGCCAAGTCCGAGAAATGCACCGTTTACCTGTGCCGAGATCATGATCCCGCCGAACGCCGCAAGCATACTGCAGAGAACGTACGCTATGCCCTGGATCAGGTTCACCGGCATACCTGTGAGTCTTGCCGCCTCGAGGTTCTGACCTACCGCGATCAAGGACTTCCCATAGCGAGTCCGCGTTAACATTATGCTGAGCAGAATCACCATCGCGATCGTGATGAGCAGCACCAGCGGGACCACGCCGAAAAGACGATCGCGCGCAATGTGCAGCAGAAGGGGAGCAACGTACGCGGTCGTGAAATACGGATTGTAGATCAAAATCGCCGTCGTTAGGATGTAGCCTGTCCCGAGGGTTGCGATGATCGGCGGTATGCGCAGGAAGAGCACCGTGAATGCATTAATAAGCCCGATAAACCCGCCGATCAAGAGAACAACCGGGACGGCATACAACGTTTTCAGATTGCTGCCCGAAGCGATGCCAGCGGAGAGAAAGGCCGATAGTGTGATAACATTCGGGATGGAAAGGTCAATTGCTCCTCCACCGGTCGTGATGACCAACATTTGACCTAGCGCGACGATGGCAAGGAAGGAAGCGTTCGTGCTCGTAGCAATCAAGCTCTCCAGGTTCAGATTGTGCGCGAAGAGGCCCAACGCAATCCACATTACGAAGGATCCGACCGCTGCCCAGATCCATGGAATCCCCTTCACCACCCTTAGATTGAGCGCCACAGATTTAGAATCAAACCTCATCGTTCACCCTTTCGCAGAAGTCGGAACGCCAGGATCGCTATCAAAAGGCCGCCTTGTACGGCCGTTACGCAGCTCGAGTTGAGTCTAAGAAAACCAACAAGCGCGCCAATCAAGGACAACGTGATCGCGCCGATCACAGTACCGAACGACGAAACAACGCCACCGATGAGTTCGCTACCGCCGATCACTACCGCCGCGACTGTCAGCAGAGTGTACGATGCGGTGGCGTTGATATCTGAACCTCCCGCTGACGCGGTCATAGCCATTCCGCCGATGACCGAGAAGAGACTCGCGATGGCGTACGCGGTAATGTATGCCTTGAGAATGGACCAGCCACTTCGCTCGACGGCGACTGGGTTATTACCGAAGCCGCGCAGTACAGTACCGTAACGAGAACGACAGAAAAGGAACGATAGGAGCCCGGCACCGAGGATGAGGAGGACACTTTCGGGAACAATGAGGTGGACGTTAAAGGCCTTTACCAGCCAATCCGGTGGCTGACCGCCCGGCCCTGGCTGCAGTGTGTAACCTATCCCCACCCACACAAACGACATTCCCATAGTGACAATGACTGACGGGATGTTCCTGAGATAGATCAGGGCGCCCATCAATCCGTAACCAACGATCGTGACCACGATAAGCCCAAGCCCCAATGCGAGGTGCTGCCGCAGTATCGTGGCACAAAGCACGCTAACAAGCCCCATGTAAGCGCCGACGCCGAGGTCAATGTGACTTAGACCGATGATGTACATCTGGGCGAGTGCAGCGAAAACGAGGGGGATCGACGCCTTCACGAGGAGGTCGACCCCGAATTCTGAAAACACTGCTGGCTGTAGCGCCCCGCTCAAAAAGAACACCGCAAGCATTGCGCCGAGCGGAATTAGAATTTCATTCGCCCTCCGTTTTGCCTTCTTCCCCTGCCTCACGGTACGATCGGCGAGGTGCTCGCCATGAAAACTGGCCTCGATAATTGTGTCCTTGCTTATCGCGCCGTTTTTCAACTCTGCGACGATTTGTCCGTACCTGAAGACCAGCACGCGAGAGCAGCTTACAAGCTCCTCATCCTCCGTGCTGTACCATATAAGCAGCTTTCCGTTCTCCGCGGCTTTCTTGAACAGCTGGTGCATCTGCTCTTTTGTCCCAACGTCGACCCCCTTGGTTGGGTCGTCGAGAATGATCACGTCGGCATCCGCAAGCAGAGCTCGCGCTACGATTACCTTTTGCTGGTTGCCGCCAGACAGTGACAGTATTGCTGTCCGCGGCCCTTCAGCCTTAATTGACAGATTCGTGTACCACTCCCTAACCTTTGCCGCTAGCCCGCCAAGAGCCAACCTTCCGAAAAGTGGCGCCTTGTTGATCTCGACGATGCTCATGTTGTCGGAAATCGGCCACATCGGGAAGACACCCTCTTTCTTACGGTCCCCTGTGACGTAAGCAAGACGCCCGGCTTTTTCGACTGCTCCGTTAGCGGTCCCGCCCGTGAAGAAAAGGGCTTTCAGAAACTCGCGCTGACCGTTGCCGTCGAGCCCGGCTATCCCTACAAGCTCACCGCTATGAAATTCTACGTTTATGTCGACGAGCAAATCGGATGACAGCTGGTTAGTCCGGAGATGGACCTTTCCGCCGTTTCCGACAGGTTTATTCTGAACTGAGGCCGTGCCGAACCGTTCCGGCGAACTCCAGCCTTTGCCGATCATCTTTTCGACGAGAGTCGTCTGATTAACGCTGACGTTCGGCCCTTCCCACACCATTGCGCCGTCTTGCATGACTACAATCCGATCGGCAATACCGATAATTTCACCGAGACGATGCGAAATAAAAAGAATAGAGACGCCCCGTTTTTTCAGCGTTGTGATGTGCGTCATCAGTTGTGCGGTCTGGGACGCTGCAAGGGAAGAGGTTGGCTCGTCCAGGATCAGCAGACGCAAATCCTTCATAGTGATCGCGCGACATATTTCGACCATCTGTCGCTGGGAAATGGAAAGTTTGCTAAGTTGCGCACGTGGATCGATGTCGTGGCCAGGGAAGAGGTCATCGATCGCGCGCTGAGTGTCTGCCAGCGCGCGCTTGCGCCATCCAAAGCCTTTGGTGACCACGAAGTGCTGCTCGACGCAGAAGTTTTCGAAAACCAAGAGATTCGTGCAGAGTGAGAGATCCTGGTATACGACTCGTATGCCAAGCCGGATCGCTACCGCGGGAGAGTAGGCGGCGAGATCAATTAGATGACCATCGTGAAAAAGCTCGCCCGAGTCAGGGAGACTGACGCCGGAGATGACCCTGGTGAGCGTACTCTTACCGGCTCCATTTGCCCCAATCAGTCCAATGACCTCTCCACGACCGACGGTGAGCGACACCTCTCGGAGCGCAGTCGTGGCACCATAGCGTTTGGCTACCGAATTCAACCCGAACAGGCTTTCTCGCTCCATTATCTAGCTTACTACACTAGCACAAGGGCTCCTGGCGTGTGCCGTCGCTTCGTCATCCAGGCCAGGACTTGTATTGCTCCTGACTCCGGTCGCACAAGGAGCTCCTGCGTTCGGGAGAGCAGCGCGCGGCCGGTCGTCGGCACGAGCTTTATTGCTTATTCAGGATGTTGTCCTTGACCCACTGGTCGTCATACTGATGCGCGATGACAGTACCAGGCTGGATGTCCTTGAACTGATCAACCGTGTCATTGTCTACCGCTACCAGCGGAAGAAGATAGGGCTGCGCTTTCATTTCGGGAACTTTGTCCCCCTGCAGAATATGGATGGAAAGCCAGAAAGCAACGACACCGATGCTGGGTTCACTGCCAAGGCTGATGGTCTGGTATCCATTCTTCGCCTTTTCGTCGATCCACCAAAGGATGAACTCAGCGCGATTGTTCCCGATGACGAGTGGAACCGGTTTGCCAGCCGCGAGAAAAGCCTGAACGACACCGTAGGAGCCCTCCGAAAGAACTGCGTCGATCTTGGACATGCTGGGAAGTAGATTTGCGACTGCACTTTGCGCCCTGGCGTTGTCAGCCTCGGTGTCCACCTCGCCAAGAATGTGAATCTCAGAATGCTGCTGGAGGATCTTCGTGATCGCTCCGTAGATCAACAACTCCGGCTGGGAGCCCACGACGCCGCGGGTTATTAGCACGTTTCCACCGCTTGAGCCCAACCTTTTGACAACATAGTTGGCTGCGATCTCGCCCCAGCTGGAGTTGTCATACGCAATCTGGTATGCATCGGCGCTAGTCGTAAGGGAATCAAAAATGACGACCTTGATCCCCTGCTGCGCAGCTTGGGCGATGGACCCGTTTAGCGCCGTCGGAGAAGCGGCGTTGATGAGAATTGCATCAGGGTGGCTTAGAATCAGACTGTTAAGCTGTGCGAGTTGTGTGTTTGCGGTCCCGTCGCCGTTGTCAACTGCGAAGTCCGAAATCAGCCCTTGCGTTTTTGCCCCGTTCGCGGCTTTTTGCATGACGTCGACCATCTGTTTACGCCAGGTGTTGCCGTAGAACGAATTAGATAGTGCGATTTTATAGGCCTTTTGGCCGTTGGCGCTTAACGTCAGAGTTGAAATTGCCAACGGCGCCAAGAGAAAGAGAGAGACCAAACGTTTCATGGTATTGGTTTTCTGAGGGTGAGGGTGTCCAAACGGACATTTTGATCAGAATAAAGAAATTGGAAACCGCCGTCTGTAGCCAAAACGGAAAGTTGTGTCGCCGGACTGGAAACCACAATTTGCCTTCGCTCTTCAGCTTGGACTTTATCGACCGTCCCGTCTTTTTTCTTTTAGGGACGCAAGGCCTGAGATAGATGTGTAAGTTTTAAAGGTTTTCCTGTTTTCCCACTCTAAACTATGGCGGATTTTCGCGTACTCCATCTCGCAACCAACCAACTCGCTTGCATATTCGAAACCGATACGGGTTTTCTTCGCAGGATCATACATGGCGAGACCGAAATCGTTCGAGCCATTTATGCCGCGGTTCGGGACGAAAACTGGAACACCATCGAGCCGAACATTGAGGTCCGGAACGTTCGCGTAGAACAAAATCGGTTTCGAGTGGACTTTGAAGCCCTGTGCCAGGCTGCCGGTATTTGTTTTTGCTGGTCTGGTTCGATTGAGGCTCATGGACCGAAATTGGCCTTTACGTTCCAAGGCGAAGCTCGAT
>JAFAKL010000100.1 GCA_019235445.1 Verrucomicrobiota bacterium
CAAGATCTCGACTTAGGTTCATCGGATCAGGATTCTACCCTGATATCCTGAATAAAACGCGCAGATTCTCGTGCCAGTTCGCATCCTGGCCGGGGACAAAAGCCCCTCCCTTCCCACTTTCTTGTCCTCGTGCTGGAGGTGCCCGACCTGCCTATTTCCTCGGAAGAACGCTTAGATGATTCACGTGCCCTAACTTCGAAACCGAGGCGGTGAATGTGAACTCCTCGTTTGCATCGTTGATGGTTACCGAAGATTCCCCTTTAATCTCCACCTCCTCCGAAGAAGTCCAACTCGCGCTGGTAAACGTCGGAAGCACAATTTTGCCGACCTTATTCAAAGACGCGTTGAACGCTTCCGCGATCTTAGGTTTGAAAATGGAATCTAGATCCTCATAGAAAAGGCGATGCACTTTCTTACCGGTTTTTAGCTCGATAATGTCTCGTTTTCCGGATTTATCTACCACCAGCGTGCTCGATTTGTCTGGCGCAACGAATTTCATCGTATCTGCAGCAAAGCTGGAAGCGCTGGTCAGCGCAAAAACGAGCAATAGGCAGGATTTCATCGATTGACCTCCTTCAGAGCTTTCGATCACTAAAATGGGGTTTGGACTTCGCTGCAGATCGTCCTCAACTGTTCAATCCCTGACAAACGCAGGCGACAAGTTTTGCCCATATTCGCCAGTGCGACAATAGCTGGATGCATTAAAACGACAGTGGTTCTCGAAAGTCGAATCGGATAATCTAACCGTATGAGCGACTTAGCCTATTTCGAATATGCGCTGGTTCTTCCCGAGGAACGTTACTTAATTGAAGTGCAAACACGGAAATCAGACAGCGGAGAGCTGCGCACCCCAGAGGAAATCGATCAAATCGCGAGCGAGAGCCTCGCTCTGGCGATTGGTGAGGGAGAGGAGAAAAACATTGGGGAGTTTAAACCGAACCCGATCAGTGAGTCCGATGCACGGATGCTGAAGAAAGTTGAACAACTTCTGGCCCGGTCCGACAGCACCGTTTATCTCGTCGAATGAGGCACTTTTGGTGATTGTTAGGTCACCTGGCTGGCGCGCAGCCACCAGCTTCGAACGCGCCAGCCAAGCTTGCAGTCCCCCCCCGGAACGGATATTCGTCGCCGCTCGGCGGTGTGGACGCAGCAAAACGCAGATTTATTCTTAAAGAGCCTGATCAACAAACTTTCTTGACCAAGCGGAATCCGTTGGTCTCGCCGCTTCGTTTCCGCTGTGAGCCTATCCCGCCGCCTTTGGCTTCGCAGGGGAGGCGTCCAGTTTGGGTCCAGCGGAATATTGCCTCGGGGGAAGGTCCGGATCAAGAAATCCAAGAGCATGGGGGGGTTTAATCACGCGTACGCCTTCCCGTTTCTGATCGGCAAGGATTTGGCGATGAAACTGGTCCATTCGGGTCCAATGCAGCTTCGGACGGAAATGATGCTCCGCGTGATAGCCGTTGTTAAACCAAAGCAAGTTATACCATTTGTCGTAGGAACTTACTCCCCAGGCGATCGGTTTATCTGGGTTCCCGCCATAATGCAGGAAATAGCCGTTCAAATAAGTGCAGCAATGTCCCAAGTAATAAAAGGGGAGGAAGAAAACCCAAAATTTCCAGTCTATCGCCAAGCCAATGGCAATGGTCGCTCCAAGCACCACGATTTCGATGATGCCCCATCGCGCGTCGACGGGATTCTTTCTCTTGATTTCGGCATAGATGGCTTTTGGATCTTCCCGAAGGTAACTGAGAAAAATATAGCTCCAAGGGTTCTCTGCCTCACCGTTGTGGCCATGTCGATAGATGGATATCCAGTCATGCGTATGTCCATTCTCATCAGGGCGGTCGCTATTGCCCATATGGTGCCGGTGGTGCACATGTTTGTAGAAGGTTTGCGAGATCCCCAGCGTCACCGATTCCATGATGCTGAAGAGCCGATTAAAAATCCTCCATTTGAAGAACGGATTATGGATGAGGTTGTGGGAAACTCCATTGATATTCCAGGACACGCTCACTGAATAAATCAAACCCATGCAAACTAAAACCCACCAAGGTGCATCAGGAAAGATGAGGAAAAAAGTGAGCACATAAAAGAAGTGGAGGAAGCCGCAAAGAACACAAACCGCGTCCCACTTGGAATAGGCAAAGACTTTCATTTTTTACTTTCTTTTGTTCCCGACTGCGGCCCAACCTAGGCAGCGTTCCCAAAAAACTACCTTGGCGCAAGTCCAAATTTATCTGGTGGATTCCGGTTGCGCCAATCGAACAAAGCACGCTCCTCGTGCTCGCTATTTGGACGCTTTATATCATCGGACCCAGAGGGAAATAGGATGAGACCGGGGAGCCACTGCGATGATGTTTGAGCGTGTTCTGACCGAGTTTCTGCGCGACTATACTCCGCGGCCAGTGACAAGCCTTATCACAACCACGATGACAACGATCACCAGGATGAGATGGATTAAGGCTCCGCCCACATGAAACGAGAATCCAAGAAGCCACAGGATCAGCAAAATTACGGCGATGGTCCAAAGCATGGTCCCACATTATTATTCGAGCCGCCATTTGATCAAGCCTTATCGCCATGAGCCAATTCGAAACGCCGGAACTGCTACTGTAGTGCGAAGCTCGCTCAATTTCTGAGAAGAAAATCGCGCAGCAAGAGCGGTTCTCATTTCGAAGGCTGTCACCACAGCAGACGTGCCGTTCAAGGGGCAACCCCGGTCGGGAATAGGGCTGGAGTTTGCCCGGCGCATAAGCACCTCTCATGAACGGCGAATGCACGGGTCGTTTAAGGGAACACTCGACGGAGAGAGCCTCTGTGGACCGGTGCGGATAGAACCTGGCCGTCATTTCATTCGCCGAACGTGCGGGTCCGGCAGGATCGCCCTGCTCTGGGCCAGAGCAGCGGAAAAAGGCTACAATCCATTTTTGCCTCTCGAGCCAGACCGCTGGACCGCTCAGGATCCAGAAATTCGAGCGGATTGGCTGGATGGTACCTCCAGTTCCGTTCTCTGCACCCGTACTGCATGCTCTTGCGGTTCTATCCGAGAGCCATACATGTTGGCATAAACCTGCGTGAATTCTGCGCCAAAAAGCAGGATCTGGCCTGAGTAATAGATCCATAAGAGTAAGGTGACTAACGAACTGGCCGCACCGTACGCTGAACCCGCCGCACCGCTTCCTAAGTAAAGACCAAGAATGAACTTTCCGAGCACGAAGAGAAGCGCTGTCAATGACGCTCCCACCCAGACATCGCGCCAGTCAATTTTAATGTCCGGCAGGAAGCGAAAGATCATCGCAAAAAGAAGTATGACCACACCGATATCAAAAAAAAAGAAAAGCGCCAGGACCAGGATGTGCCCGCCCGGCAGAAGATTTTGCAGGTAGGCGCTCAAAGCTTTGAGGATGGTTTCCAGAGTCAATGAAACTAAAAGCAGAAAGCACACACCAGCCACCATCGCAAAGGACAGGAACCGCGCCCGAATAAACGCCCACAAACCCGCTCCCGGTTTTGCTTTTACACCCCAGATGGTGTTCAACGCGTCCTGCAGTTGACCGAAAACTCCGCTTGCACCAAAAACCCCCACGATGATACCCAATATCGTGGCGACGATACTGCTTTGAGGTTTGGACGTACTCGCCGCGATGTCCTTGATTACTTTGATCCCGCTGGGATCAATCAGGTACTGCAACTGCTCGATGATTTTGTCCCGAGCGTGTTCACTCCCGAAAAAGAGTCCAAAGAAGGCAAAAAGTATTAACATCAGGGGCGCGAGTGAAAACACGGTGAAGTAGGACAAAGCGGCACCCGTTTGCGGGCATTTATCATTGACCCATTGCATCGCCGTAGTTCGGAAAAGCAGCCAGACATTCTTTTTCGCCGTCTCCGGCTGCGCGTGCGATTTCTCCGCCGAGGGCTCGTTCAGCTCAGTTTCCAGAGCGCGACCCGTTGCAACACTGTCTGCGGTTCGATTGCGGATGGTTCTTGTCGCATTGATATCTGAAATCCAGGACTTGATGCTGCTTCTGAGCAAGTTCATCCCAATCGCCGCGACTACTTCCATTCCCATGGAGAAGAGCGTCATTGCTTTTTTCTTTTTGACGTTCAGCCTTGATCGGTGCTTACGCGTTCTTCTTTCTGAGCTATTCATCGTCACGATCCCAATTTCCAGATCCGATGCGTTCGCAACTCGCCTTTGTTTTGGCTCTCCGGGATGCAGTGCCTCAAAAAGCAAAGCTCAATTCGTCCGGGACACAGGATATCAGCGATCAACACTTCGGGATCATGGTGCGCGATGAGCAGCAGCTCGCTAAGGTGCGTGAAAAGCTCACAACGAAACACGGCATGGACCTGACCCTCCGTTTCGCTGCGACTTCCGCGATCCCTGGGGTAACCGCATTCAGGTGCTTGAGACTAAGGCCGATTGGATCGACTCTCCCAACCACTCACCCGGCCATCCTGATCGAAATGAATCGTTAGGACTCGAAGCTCGGCAAACGGCCCGTAGAAGGGAATAAATTGCTTCGCTTTTCCAAAGACGTATATCCAGGTTTCTCCGGTCTCACCAGACTGGAATACCTGGTCTGGCTCCTCGTATTGAGCTATAACCTGAGCTTGTGTTTCGCCGCGAAAAGGCGGGACGAATTCATCGTCTGATCGCCGGACGGAAGCCGCGGCAGCGCTGCTAGCGTTGCTCGGTCCGTCAGAGCTGCAACCTGAGAGCAAAGCCGAGCCGGCAACCGCAACAAGCATGGACCTGGCGATTTGAATTCCGCGTTTCGATTCTCAGATCTACCGTTCTAGACGCGATCCGCTGCCAGAGAGTTACACTGTATTAGAGGTCGCTCCTGCGTTTATAAAAACTTGTAGAATTGCACCCGGCCGCCTTTGCCATTCTGGACCGGGTCCGAAGCCTCGCAAAGCCGTTGCTCAGCTACTTCGACGTGGTGATAATAAGATTTCGAAGACCCGTGCGGCGACTGCCTGGAGATCTGCCACCGGACCGTACCGTGCTGTTTCGAGTAGGAGTTAAGCCGCCGAAACAGATCATAGGCTACTCGTCTCCTTGAGTTTGATCCATCCCTGGCCAAAGCGTGGAGTTGCTCGACCTTACCTTAATTAAGCAAGCTGCGCCGGATGCGGCGGCCCGGTGGCGCTTCGGGTCACTTCGCCCTGAAAACGCTGATGGCCGTCAAGAAATCGATAGCGCGCTGCAGGATCAGGTCCTTGAGACGTTTCTGTTTGGATTTGCCGTTCGCCTGATCCGCCTCGTACGCGTCCAAATCGGGGTTCTTGCCTGCGACTAAAGCCGCTTCGTTGGTGTGCGGCCGTTCTTCATCAAAAATGTAATCCGACACCCCGTTCTGGTCTGACAGCGCGAGAACGGTGTCTTGCTGCGCCTCTGGAAATGCCACCGTGATATCCGACACAAGCCCGTTCGGGAAAATGATGGGGGCACCGGGAATCACCAATTCCTTGACTGCGACGGTTAGGACCAGATCATCGCCGATGGGATAATGCTCATACTCGACCGCGCGTCCAGAGGTCTTCTGACCAAAGATCAATGCGTGTACCTGGTTTCTGAGCACGCCGGCAATCGCCTCCGCTGTTCCGGCGTTTTTCTGGCTGACCAGCACAGCGAGTGGCCCGGTGAAGATCGGTTCTGCGGACGAATTATAGGTTTGGGGCGCTCCGCCTTTTGGTTCCACCAAGTCGAACAACACTTTACCCTTTGGCACGAACCGACTGAGAATGTCCGCGGCGAGTGGGAAATCGCTGCCAGGTGGCATTGTGCGCAGGTCCAGAATCAATCCGGTCACCCCTTGATTGCGAAAATCACGGAGCGTGTCGTCCAGCTTTGTCAGGTCGCCCTGGGTGAAACTACCAAGTCGCACGTAGCCGAAATGAGTTTCGATCAGCTCTGACTTGTAGGGGTGGCTCTGCGCCGGTTGGTTGTTTTCTGTTTTCAGCTGAAGGCTGGCTCCAGGACCAAGGCGCGAAAGAAGACCCTCGACTGCGGCTTGATCAATTTGCTGATTGGTGAGTGCGCTCGAGTCAAAATATTGGGATTGCAGTTGCTCGATTACTCGGCGGAGGCCCGCCTGGTCCAATTGCTTTATCAGGTCTCGCAGCGGTTTCGCCGCTGGGCTTGGGGAAGAAGCCGGGCTCGGCTGGGGAGCATTGACAGGCGTTTGTTGGCCAAAACCGAGTTGAGCAGAGCAGAGGAGCAGAAAACAAAGTGAAGTACGTTTGGACATCCGGTAAATCGCTTAAAGGTTAAACTGACCCAATGTCACGGCGGAAGTAGCGGCCGTCGAATTCGATTTGATCGACCGCTTCGTAGGCTCGCTTACTGGCAACTGACAGTGTGTTGCCAACCGCGGTGATACCCAGAACCCGACCACCAGAGGTGAGAATCTGGTCTCCGCGCCGCCGCGTTCCAGCATGAAAAACTTTCACGTCTTCCATCTCGCTGACATTTTCCAAGCCCGCAATCGCTTTTCCCGTTTCGTAATCGCCGGGATAGCCGCCGGAAGCCATGACAACGCAGACGGCGGATCGGTTGTCCCATTCCGTGCTGATCGCGTCGAGTTGGTCTGTGATAGACGCTTCAAGGAGATCGAGAAGATCCGTCTCAAGTCGAGGCATCAAGACCTGCGTCTCGGGATCCCCGAACCGGCAATTAAATTCGAGCACGCGCGGGCCATCCTTCGTCAACATCAGCCCGGGGAACAGGAGCCCGCGAAACAGGAGGTTGTCTTGCCGGATGCCCTGCATAAATGGATCCAGGATCTTGTCGCGAATTTCCTGCAAAAGTCCTGCGTCGATTTGCCGCGACGGGCTGAAGGTCCCCATCCCTCCGGTGTTAGGTCCTCGATTTCCGTCACAGAGTTGTTTGTGGTCCTGCGCCGTGGGGAAAACCAAGTAGGAGCGACTATTCACCAGCGCATGGACGGAGCACTCGACACCGGATAAAAATTCTTCAATGATGATTTTGCGACCCGCATCTCCAAAGCGGCGGCGCTCGATCATATCATCCACGGCTGCTTCGGCCTCCCTGCGGTCTTGCGCAATGACCACTCCTTTTCCAAGAGCCAATCCGTCCGCTTTCACCGCCAATGGAAATCCGAAATCGTGCAGGGCGTCCTTCGCCGCTCGCGATGACTCGTATTCTCCGAACCGTGCTGTTGGAATGCCATGACGGATCATAAAGCGTTTTGCGAAACTCTTTGACGATTCCAGCCGGGCCGCTTCCTTGCAGGGGCCAAAAATCCGCAATCCAGCGTTCTCAAATAAATCGACAATCCCGGCTGCCAGAACGTCATCCGGACCGACCACGGTGAGGTCTACGGACTCTTGTTGTGCGAAATTGAGCAATTGATTAAGCTCAGAAACTTTAATCTCAACGTTTCGGCCCTCCAGCGCCGTGCCGGCGTTTCCCGGGGCGATAAAAACTTGATTGACCCGGGGAGACTGGCGGAGCTTCCAGGCGAGCGCGTGTTCACGGCCGCCGCCGCCGATTACGAGAACATTCATCTCAGAACACTTTCAGCGGATGGACGGCACGTAAACAGTCGTGATTGTCGGGAGCTGTGACGCGGTCAGAGTAAACCGATTGCCTCGAATGTGCACCACGTTCGCCTGACCGGAGGACCAATCACCCATAATTGGGACGATGATCCTGGGGCGAAGCCGCTCGATCGTTATTCGACGTTTCTCTTCGGTGAAATTCTGTGGAACGCCAAACGGCATAAAGAGTACATCGACGTTTCCGATATTCAGTGCTTCCGACGGAGTGACGGCATCTTCGATCGCACCCAGATCGCAGAACCGGATTCCGTCCATCGCCCAGGTGTACGCGACGTTGAGTTTGGCATTCGCGGCCAGGTTCTCCGAGCTGGTCTGGATTCCGCGAATTAGAACACCGCTGGCCCGGTTGACGCCGGCGCCCATCGAGCTTCGAAATATAATCGGCGAACCACTCACCAAGTCCGTATAGTTGGACGTATCCTCTTCATGCGTGATGAGGACAATGTCTGCAGGAACTGTTGCCACTTTGTTCGCGTGAGGGTTAAACGGATCGATAACAATCGTCAGACCGATGGACGAAGTGACTCGAAAGCAACCATGTCCCAGCCATTCGATCGTCGCCTCGCGCGGTCCTGTATAAGCTGGTTCGTGTTTGTGCCGGGACCAGCAACCGGCCAGGAGCAGGATTGCGAACAGGAGGGAAATGCGCCGATACATGCTTGAGCCAGGGATTCTGCGGTGAATGCCAAGACTGACACATCGCGACCCGACGTCAAGAGTCGGCGTGATGCAAGGTTCTTCAACTGGGTCTGCGCCTCACGCAGTATCTGTACAGCGAAGTCTTCGACCTCAAACCGACCAGTGCTCTAGGTCGGGCTGCCTGAAAACCCGGCTCATTTGTTCAAGTTTTGGCGTAACGAACGGTTAGCGTCACAACGCCGTGTTTGGTCCTGGGTTGCGATCTGGAGCGCCGAAGGCGAGAAACAGGGATAGCCTGGGGGAAGCCAGGCGGAGTCCCAGGAGAGGTTAAGTTATAGGAATCCAGTTCTGAAGGATCGGGTGCTCTCGTGGCGTGCACATTTGGTGCGCGCTTTCAGCGCTGCCGTTTCCTTTGTTGTCTTTCCTGGGGCTCCGCCCCATAAGCGCTAACTTAATGCGAAGCCTCGGCGGGGAGCATGTCTTTTGTCCCAGAGGGACAGCCTGATAGTAGCCGGCACGAAGTGCCTGGAGTCATGAGAAAATAGCCCCGTCCCAGCGGGACGATTGAACGGATCTCAACTTAGATGAGAGGCCAACAACAAGAACGTAAAGATGGCCTAGCACAGTTCCCATCGCCAAAGCCATTCAATTAATAAAGGCTGGCTCATCGGCCTGGATCCACCAGACTTTTCGACTAGGCGGTCTGCGTAACGTGTGCTTAGTCCTCCTTCGGGGACAGGACACCGGTGGCGCTTCGGGCGAAAATCAGCCGGTAGGCGACCGGTTCAAGAAATCGGAACAAAGCCACGCTCCCGGCCCAGGCGATCAATCGCCTGACTTCTCGCCTGGAGACTTTGATTCCGGCACGAATTTCGGGCGCATCGCATAATAACACCAGAGTGCGGATCCCGATGAGTACCGGCAACGCACAAGCAAACCGAACTCGCCAAGGCCTCACCGCGCCGACATACTTCCAGGCCTTCTCGAGGTATCCGCACGCCTTTTGATGCCATCGTTCCCACTCAGATCGGGCCAAAGTCGGGTTGCGAACGACTTCTTCCAGGTTCGAAATGGGAAGGTAGCATCTCCCACTCTGGAGATCGGCGGGAA
>JAFAKL010000141.1 GCA_019235445.1 Verrucomicrobiota bacterium
AATTTTTATCGACGAGAACTTTGGAAACGGGATTACGAAGCCGCTCTCTTCCGTCTCGTTCGACCTTATCTCCGATGAAGTTGCCGACATCGTAAATAGAGACAGAGGCAAACGCGACGGTTGACTCGGGGCCACGCGGCTCGGTTCGCCGCATGGCAAGTTAAAATCCCAGATCATTCCGAGCAGTAAGGAGATGCCGCGCAACAGGAAAGCAAGCCAACGTGAAGATAGTTCGCCGCTTCTGTCCGGCGGTAGCAATCTGCTCCTTCTCTCAGGCGTAGCGGGCCGCTATCGACCCGCATAACAGGATAAAGCCTAACAACTGCAGTGAAGCCCGAAGCCCTTGTGCTATGGCGTGTCGCTTCCAGACCGATTTCCAGTTGGTGGGCAGGTGTCCGGGATCCCAACTCGTGATTTCCTCGTCAACTGAACGATTCAACCAAATGGAGGATGCGGTCGCCACCGAAAAGCAAAACAGGGAGCCCCAGACAGCGCGATTGGCGGCGTTGTTTTCCTTAAAACGAAGGGCGTACATGAGGATGAGCAGAACCGATAGTCCGGTCAGGATCGGGATGACGCGATTAAATGTCCGGAGAAACTGTTGTTCTACCTCTACGCGAGCACCTTCCGGCAAGCCGCGGATGCTAGGACGCCAAAAAAGAAACAATCCGAATTCGGCACAGGCGAGAAATCCGGGGACTATCAAGTCAAAGAACTCCAAAAAATCCATAAAGGCGGAGGACAAAAAAGAATCAACCCGGAACCCGCCCGAGAAAATCCACCAGGATCTCGTTGAAAAGATGAGCCTGTTCCACATTGCCGAGGTGGGCGGCTCCTTTGAGGACGACTAATTCGGAATTTGCGATCTTGTCCTGGATGGTTCGCGAGGTCGTTTCAGGAAAGCCGAGATCATGTTCGCCAGGAATAAGCAGTGTTCTAACCCTGATCTCAGAGAGTCCGTCGGTCGCGTCGAGACCTTGAATGGCGCGGCTGCATCCAATGTAGCCGTCCGTCGAAGTCGCGAGGATCAGATCCGATACCCACCTCATCGTGTGCGGCGCTTGTTCGATAAACCTGGAGGTAAACCATCGTTGAAGCGTTGAGGGAACCTGGCTTCCAAGTCCTTCGGTCCGGACCCTGTTGATCCGGTCCTCGATGGTTGCTTTTGCTTGCGGCTCTGTTCGGCTGCCGGTGCTACACAAAACCAGACCCGTAAGCTTTTCAGGGTATTGCAAAGCAAACGTCTGCCCAATCATCCCACCCACAGAGAGGCCCACGAAGACCGCACGCGAGATCTTCAGATAGTCGAGCAGTGCCGAGACGTCGGAGGCAAGTTCCTGGAGCGTGTAGGAGTCGCCCGGCGTTCCGCTTTCGCCGTGCCCGCGAAGATCGTAGCGCAAAACCAGAAATCGGCGTGCCAGCAGCGGAAGCTGGTAGCCCCAAATGTCCATGCTGGTTGCCAGCGCATGGCTCAATACGACCGCTGGTCGATCCAAGGCACCTTGCAGCGAGTAAGCAAGCTTGTATCCGTTGATTGGCGCGAAGTTCACAGAACTAAGAGGTGGTTTTGCCTTTGCCCTTTTGGGCCAAGAGTGGATTGTCGGTGCGTTTTTGTTCCTCTGGAGTAAGAAAGCGGCGCAGATCGGCCTCTATTTCCCGCACGCTGCCAGTCGTGGTTTCAATCCGGTGCAATTTGTCGAACTCCTGCACCAAACGCTGGTAACCGTGGCAAATCACGGCCAGCTGCGCAAGCAGGTAGACTGGCACGACCGCCTCACCCTCTTTGACGCTGCACATCAACCGGGCGATCGATCGGAGGTTTAATTCTGTAAGTCTGAGATTCTCGACCTCCATGCTTCCGGTGGTGGGTTCAGTGATCTGGACCGTAATTTCTTGAACTGCGTAGTCGACCTCGACACTGAATCTGGAGTGATTTTTCCCTTCAAAAGAAAAATACTGCACCTCGTCCCCTTCATTGCTCGCGTAAAGCTCTGCTCCCCGCCGCTTTACCTCTGTGAGCCAATTGTCCACGAGCGACTGGAGCGATTCTTTGGAATCGGCCATTCTGTTGGATCCTTCTTTGTAGCTAACATAGAAACCGGTCGGCCGGAGACAAGTGAATCTTGAGCCGGCGGCTCACCCCTTTGCGATAGTACCCTGATCCGATTAGATTGGGGCGGCAGGTGGCGAGTAACACAGATAGATGTCCCGGAGAACAACATGGTTGCGAAAATCGCTGTTCCGCGCATCCTGAGAATCGGCAGCGGAGCTTTCGCCGAGACTCGGGAGGTGCTCAAAGACTTGGGATTAGAAAATCCTTTGATTGTTACTGACCCGTACTTGAGGAAACGCGGCTTGGCGCGAATGCTATCCGAGTCGCTCAGCGCATTGGGGCATGCGCGGATTTTCTCTGAGACGGTTCCCGATCCCACCACCGCCGCCGTGGAAGCGGGAGTTGAATTTCTGAAAACCGGGGAGCATGACTGCATCATCGGCTTCGGAGGAGGTAGTTCGATTGATACGGCCAAAGCGATCGCCGTGTTGGCGGTGCACGGCGGTAAAATGCGTGATTATAAGGCGCCGCACGACCAATATGAGCCAGGTTTGCCGATCATCGCCATACCAACGACCGCCGGCACGGGTTCAGAGGCAACGAGGTATGCAATCGTGACGGACGACGAAATCGAGGAGAAAATGCTCTGCATCGGGTTGGCCTACTTGCCGGTGGCGGCACTGGTGGATTTCGAACTGACCCTGACCAAGCCAATGCGCTTAACCGCGGACACCGGCGTGGATTCTCTGACGCACGCCCTGGAGGCTTACGTCAGCAGGCGAGCCCATGCGTTTGCCGACAGCTTTGCCTTAAGCGCGATGCGCGCCATCTGGTCGAATTTGCCGAACGCCTGTTATGAGCCGCGCAATCGCGCAGCGCGTGAAGCGATGATGCTCGCTGCCACCCAGGCAGGGATCGCATTTTCGAACTCCAGCGTTGCGCTGGTGCATGGGATGAGCCGTCCGATCGGGGCGAGATTTCATGTTCCGCATGGGATGTCTAACGCGATGCTGTTAGCGACAGTGACAGAGTTCTCGATTGCAGGGGCCATTGCCCGATATGCCGAGTGTGCCAGAGTGATGGGCATGGTCCCGGCCGAAAGCGCAGAGGAGGAAGCAGCGGGCGAACTCGTCCGAAATCTTCACGAGCTGAATAAGAGATTGAAAGTACCGACTCCGGCCGAGTTCGGAATTGAGCGCGACGCCTGGGAAGCGAGTATCCCGTTGATGGCCCAGCAAGCGTTGGCCTCCGGTTCGCCCGCGAATAATCCGCGGGTGCCGTCTGAAAGCGAAATCGAGAGACTTTATCGGGAAATCTGGAAATAGACAGTGAAACTGGAAAGCCTGCCCCTTCTTAGATTTGGAAGTTTCAGCATTGGGGTTACAATTGCGTGACACACTTTATGACGACGAACATCAACCCGTTTCTACGTGTGGCGCCCGCAGACGGCTCTGCCAACGTTCACCATTATCTCAATGGACAATTTTACGCGGGAACCTCGCGGCGTCTTGCGGAGGTATATAATCCAGCAAGCGGACAGATTTCCGGCCGGGTCGCTTTTGCGACCAAGGAGGAGGCAGATCAGGCGGTGGCCGCCGCGACCGAAGCGTTTCCTGGCTGGTCGGCTCTTCCTGCAGTCCGGCGCGCGCGAATTTTATTCCGGTTCAGAGAATCGGTTGAAAAGGAAAAAAATCGGCTGGCGTTGCTGATCAGTGCAGAGCATGGGAAAGTCCTGGAGGACGCAAAAGGAGAGCTGGTACGAGGCCTCGAAGTTGTTGAGTTTGCCTGTGGTATTCCCCAGTTGCTAAAGGGCGAATTTTCCGAACAAGTTAGCACCGACGTCGATAGTTGTGCGTTCCGCCAACCTCTTGGCGTCGTGGCGGGAATTACCCCTTTCAATTTTCCAGCCATGGTGCCCATGTGGATGTTCCCGATCGCCCTCGCTTGCGGCAATACGTTTATTTTGAAGCCGAGCGAGAAAGATCCGAGTGTAAGCATTGAGCTGGCGCAATTGCTCAGCGATGCAGGGTTGCCGGACGGCGTGTTCAATGTTCTTCACGGAGACAAAGAAGCCGTGGATGCGCTTCTGAACCATTCAGGCATTCAAGCCGTAAGTTTCGTCGGCTCGACGCCGGTTGCGGAATACGTGTACCGCTGCAGCACTGCCGCGGGAAAACGGGTACAGGCGCTTGGGGGTGCGAAAAATCACCTGGTCGTATTGCCGGATGCAGATGTTGCACAGGCGGCCGACGCTTTGGTGGGCGCCGCGTACGGCTCCGCGGGGGAGCGGTGCATGGCGGTCTCGGTCGTGGTCGCCGTGGGCGACCGATTAGGAGATCGCCTGGTGCAAGAATTAGTTCCCCGCGTGAAATCGCTTAAGATTGGTTCCGGCGAAGTTGAGGGAAAAGAGATGGGCCCCCTCATTACCAGGGCGCATTTCGATCGGGTCTCTTCGTATATCGATGTTGGAATCCAAGAGGGCGCCACCCTGGTGGTTGATGGGCGACATTGGGTTGTACCGGGCTCCGCAAGTGGTTTTTTCCTCGGGGGGTGCTTATTTGACAATGTTCGGCCGCCCATGCGGATCTATCGGGAGGAAATCTTCGGTCCGGTCCTCTGTGTCGTACGTGTTAACGACGCGGGAGCAGCCCTCAAGCTGGTCAATGAACATGAGTTCGGCAACGGGGCATCCATTTACACGCGAGACGGTGTCGCAGCGAGGGCATTCGTCGAACAGGTCAAAGTCGGCATGGTCGGGGTCAATGTGCCAATTCCGGTTCCGATGGCCTTTTACTCATTCGGCGGATGGAAACGATCCCTTTTCGGAGATCACTATATGCATGGAGCAGAGGGGATCCGGTTTTACACTAAACTGAAGACGGTCACCAGTCGGTGGCCGCGCACATTGAATCCTGGAGCTGAGTTCGTGATGCCGACGGCAAACTAGCGCGACGGCAGCGGAAATTACGCTAGCCCTGCTGTGCCGTGGTCGATAGACTTTCCCCCTGCCTATGCAAGGAACACGATCGTGGAGGCGTGGCTCGGTCATTATTTCCTATCTGATCTTGGTGGCGGTATGTTCTGGGGTCTGGATTCTGCTGGAAGCCCAGTGCTTCGCGGCGGTGGCTGTGCAACCGTCGAACCTGGTGCCGCTTCCTTTTCTTCTCTTTGTCGCGTATGAAATCCTGGTCATTCTGCACCATCTCGCTCGCATTTTAGTTGCCAAACTGGTCGGGTTGAAGTTACTCGCCTTTGCCTGCGGGCCATTCGCCCTCCGTCGAATTCGCAATCGGACTCGATTCACCTGGAACAATCGTGAGACGATGATCGCGGGGACAACGGTTTTCGCTCCGCAGAGCCTCAATGGACTACGGTGGCGGTGTGCCTGGCTGGTGGCGAGCGGACCGCTTTCAATGATTCTGATCGGATTCATTTTCCTGATCATCGTGCGAGCCATCGACCCGCTTCGCGCATCGATTGACACACTGTTTATGGCCGCCATCGCCTTTATGGGCATCGCGGGTGGAGTGCGCCTTTTGCTGCCACTGGGTCCCCGGCGGTCGGCGAGCTACGGAGTCCTCCTCTGGGACGCACTTCGGGGTCGCCGGACGAGCGAGGTTCGCTTCCTGGTAAGTGCGCTGATCCATGATGGACAACAAGGGATCAGGCCGCGCGACTGGTCTTCCAAGATGCTGGATCTCGCGTTACAGCTGACGGAGAACACCAATGCGGGCGA
>JAFAKL010000069.1 GCA_019235445.1 Verrucomicrobiota bacterium
GACGGTCGTGTCATCCAAGATCTGGGCTTGGATGTTTAATGACATCTATGGCGTGGTCAATGTTGTCCTGACCAGTTTTCATATCATCCCGCAGAAGATCGCATTCCTGGCTCAGCCCATTACCGCGCTGCCGGTCATCATTGCCGTTGACGTCTGGAAGACGACTCCGTTTATGGCGCTCCTGTTGCTGGCAGGGCTTGGATTGATTCCCGGGGACCTTTATGAGGCTGCAGCAATTGATGGTGCGACGAAGGTCCGCCAATTCTTCTCTCTCACCTTACCACTTTTAATGCCAACATTGCTGGTCGCCCTCATCTTTCGCACGTTGGATGCCCTCCGCGTCTTTGACATTTTTTATGTCATGGTGGGGGGCCAAGGGAATATGGCCACCATGGCCATCTACAATCAGCAGTGGCTCGTCTCGTTCCTGGATGCTGGTATCGGCTCTGCCGCCTCTGTCATCATTCTTATCATTATAATGGCTTTTGTGATCCTTTATACCCGCTTCAGCAAGACGAGCTTTCAATGAAAGAACAAGATTCAAAGTCCCCCTTTTTGCGAGTTCTGTTCTACCTGATGGTGCTGGTCATTCTCGTTTTCAATTTATTCCCATTTCTTTATGCCGTTGTTTCGTCGTTCCGGCCGAGCAGCGATCTGTTTTCTACCGATCTTATCCCGAAAGCGTTTACTCTGATTCACTACGATGAAATCTTTAAGGATCCCAGGTTTGTCTCAGGTCTCCTTAACTCCATCATCGTCTCAGGCTGCACTGTGTTAATTGCGCTCGCGCTCGGCAGCTTATGTGCCTATGCGCTCGGCAGGCTGCCCTTCCGTTTCAAAGGGTTTGTGCTCTACCTGGTATTGACCATGACCATGTTTCCGCAGATTTCCGTGCTCTCCGGACTTTTTGTCATGCTGAAGGGTCTGAACCTGTTTAACACGCGCCAAGGCCTGGTCCTTACTTACTTGATTTTCACCTTGCCGTTTACCATCTGGGTAATGACCCAATACTTTCGCAGTCTGCCCAGAGAACTCGAGGAAGCCGCCTATGTGGACGGTGCGTCACCTTTGGCCGTGTTTTGGCAAGTCTTGCTACCCCTGACTGTTCCAGGTTTGGTCTCGACCGGATTACTGGCTTTCATCGCCGCCTGGAATGAATTTTTGTTCGCACTGACTTTTACGGTCACCGACCAAATGAAAACCGTGCCGGTAGTAATTTCACAGTTTAGCGGCGCGACCTCTTATGAACAACCTTGGGGCTCAATCATGGCCGCTTCCATGGTGGTAACAATCCCCCTGGTTATCCTGGTCATGATCTTTCAATATCGGATCGTGGCAGGCCTCACCGCCGGGGCTGTAAAAGGCTGACCTTAATTTCGTTTGATTTACCTTTTGATCGGTCGTGTGATCCATTTCGTAGCATCCAGGGATCGGAACCAAGATGGCGTTTCGTTTGGAGGTCCAGGAAAGTTTCCTGAAAGCGATTCCGCGAATCGCTCGGGAGCGCATCGATCGTGTCGTCGAATCGCTCCGTGAAAGACCAAAGGCGAGTGGAGGGGCTATTCATGAAGCACGGAAGAACTTGAAGTCCCTTCGCGCTTTATTGCGGCTGTCGCGCGGTTCAATCAATGACGAGGTCAGATTCCGCGAGAATTTCCTCTTCCGAGACGCCGGGCGATCACTTTCAGCGATCCGTGATCCGCAAGCGCTTCTGGAGGCCCTGGAGTACTTCAACCAACGACACCGCGGTAACTCAGAAGCTTCGACACCTAAGCGGGAAGCGGGTCTGGCGTTCATCGAAAAACTGCGCAGCGAAATTGAACGAAATCTGGTTGACGGACTGCCGCCGGGAGACCTGAAAAGACTTCTTCGAGAACTCCGCGACGCGAGGCGCCGCACCGCTCAATGGTGCGCAGGCGTTCTGGTGAAACAAGAAAACGAATGGGAAGTATTTGTCGGAACCGGACTCAGGCGAACTTACCGGAATGCCAAAAGGCTTGTTTGGCAGTTTGAGGTCATCGATCACCTTATCGCCGACGATAAAACGTGGCACGAACTGAGGAAATGCGCCAAAGCCCTGGGTTACCAGTTGCGCTTGCTGAAACCAATCTGGCCGGGAATGATGAGCGTGTTGGTGGACGAGATCGACCAGCTTACGGACCACTTGGGAGATGCTAATGACATCTCCATCCTCCGCGAGAAAATCATGAGGGAACCTTACGATCCTCTGGGAACGCAGGAGTCAGAGGAGATTCGGCGATCTCTCCTTCAATCGCTCGATCGGAGGAAACAAAGGTTGCACTCGGAAGCGTTTCATCTTGCCCGTTTCGTCTACGCCGAAACGCCGCGTCAATTTGAACGCCGGCTTGCGGGATATTGGCGGATCTGGCGATCGCAGAACCAGGTGAAGGTATTGAGAAGACCAGTCGAGATTGATGGCCAGACCGGCCGCCAGCAAGGCAGGCAGGAGATCCTGGCTTCTTCACCCTCGTGAGTGCCGTCCACGGAGTGCGCAACGACAGCCGTTTACCATTGGCCCGGAACCGCCATGATGACATTCTGGCTGGATGCGCATGTCAGCCACTCTAGATTTCACCGAACCAAAATACGTTCGGACGCCCTCCGCCTGGCTGAATCCAATGGGTCAGCATGGCACTGTCAGTTCTCCCCACTACCTTGCTTCCCAAGCGGGACTCGACACTCTGCGGAAAGGGGGTAATGCAATCGACGCAGCGATCTCCGCCGCCTCTACACTTTCAGTTGTCTATCCCCATATGACCGGCCTGGGCGGAGATAATTTCTGGCTGATCTACAACGCGAGAACCGGGGAGTTGCGCGGACTGAATGCCAGCGGACGCGCCGGACAGAAAGCGACCATCGCCTTCTACAACAACAAGCAATTCCGGCGGATCCCTCCGAGAGGTTACTATGCGGCGAATACCGTGCCAGGTTGCGTCTCAGGATGGGGGGAAGCCTACCGGTACAGCAAAGATAGCCTCCGCACAGAATTACTCTGGAAAGATCTCTTCGCCGATGCCATCCGGTACGCGGAAATGGGATTCCCGGTCAGTTTTTCCCTTGCGAAATGGCTGCGAATTGAGACCGGCACCGCAAACCAGGAACTCCATCACCTGCAACAATTCCTCGGGTTTCGGCAGACTTTCCTGAAATCGGACGAGTCGCCTTATCACGCCGGAGAAACCCTCCGGCAACCCGAGCTGTCCCTCACCTTGCAAACGCTGGCCGAACAAGGCCACCAGGAATTTTATTTAGGCGAAATCGCTCGCAGAATCGTCAATGACCTTGATGCTCATGATGGACTGCTTTCCTTAAGCGATTTCGCCCGCCACCGATCGGACTGGGTTCAGCCTATTTCGGTGCCCTACCGGGATGGCACCGCGTTCAATTTACCACCCAATTCGCAGGGGATCGCTTCACTTTCGATTTTGAACATTCTTAACCAATTCGATCCCGCAGAGTTTCCAGAGGGGTCAGCTTCATACTACCACCTGATCATTGAAGCAACCAAAGAAGCCTTCTACGATCGCGATCGCTATCTCACCGACCCCGTTTTTCAAAGTGTTCCAGTGGAAGAACTTCTTTCCCTTGAACACGGACAAATGCAGGCGGATCGCATTCGTTCCGGCAGGGCCGAGGCTCTTGCTGAGCTAAAGCCGCTCGACCCGAAAGGGGATACTACCTGGCTGGGGGTCGTTGACCAGGCCGGAAACGCGGTTTCGCTCATCCAGAGTATTTACCACGA
>JAFAKL010000105.1 GCA_019235445.1 Verrucomicrobiota bacterium
CAAAATACCTTGGGCGATGCCGGAGGCAATCCGGCGCCTGTAACTCTCCATTGACACTTTTTGCGCCTCCGCCGGATTGGTCACGTAGGCGCACTCACAGAGGATGCATGGAATCTCCGGGTTACGAGTCATCCTTAATCGGCGTCGAATCACCCCCAGATCCGTTTCGCCCGTTGCCGCCACAAGGTGCCTTTGAACGCGTGTAGCCAGCCCGTGACTGTCAGCTCTCCAGAAAAAAGTCTTCGCTCCGTGGAAGCCGGAATCGGATACCGCGTCATAATGTATGCTGACCAGGACGGCCCCTCGACCTTGCTGGTTGGCAAGCCTTACCCGGTCGTCCAATTCAACAAAGTGATCGTCCTCGCGAGTCATAACCGTCCTTAACCCTGCGCGACGTAGTTCGTCCCGCACCCGCTTAGCCGTCTCGAGAGTCAGATCCTTCTCCCGGAGAAAGATTGAAGCCCTTCGTCCACTCACCCCGCCACTGTCTTTTCCGCCGTGCCCGGGGTCGATCACCACCGTGGAAAAGTGTTGCGGGCCGCCAAGGGTCCGCCCACTCGGCGTTGGTGCGCAACCGTTCAAAAACAGAAGGAGAGGACCTGCTATCCAGAGAGGCCAATAAGCAACTAGATCGATGCGTGATCCAAACATAAAAAGAGCGCAAAAATCAGTAGGATCCGGGCTCTGGCGGGTTATTCGGACTGTTCGGGCCGGTCGGACCGGTGGGGCCTGTGGGGCCGGTCGGACCAAAAGGAGCAGTCCGCACAGGTGGAGCAAGAGGAACAGCCGGGGTTAAAACTGGCGCCGGTACAACTGCGCGGCCACTCGGCACGGTGGGTTTGTCGAGGAGCTGGTACCAATATTCTACCATTCGTGGCTCGGCTTCCGTCTCGCGGACCGCGAACCAGCAACCGATTACCACGCGGGCTCCTTTATCAGCCGCCAATCTTTTTACTTCGTACGGATCGACAAAGTATTGCGATCGAACCGAAACGAACCCAATTTTTGAATAACCCTGACGCAAGAAGGCCTGCACAATTTTTTGAAAGTCGCGCTGCTCCACTCTTTGAAACGCCACTTGATCCAACCAGATCAATGCAACCCTGGCGCCTCCGGTCTGGTCACGATACGCAGGCACCAGATCCCCATAGTAATTCCACGGCTGGCCCGGCTTTCTGGTATCGACATTGGGGGTCAGCGCACAGCCGAAGAACGCCGGCACGACCGTGAGCAGAACTAAAAATTTCATTTAGACGCGTGCTATCGAGGCCGGATGCACTCCATCCCCGGCTACAAGTAACCGGGGATGTCGTTAATGTAAATCCCGGCGCGAAAAAATCCGTTTAAGATAATCGCGCAAGGCCGCCGCATGCCGGGCGCCGCCTCTAAAACCAATATAACCGTCGGGCCGGATCAAGAGGATGGCGCCCGGTTCAGCTTCGTAGAGGGCGTGCGCTATACCATCTAAGTCTAGCAGGACATCGGGGAAACTGGCCTGCTTCTCTCGAACCACCACAAAAGCATTGAGCAATCCTTGGTAACTACGACCGATCTCCACGCGTAAGGCATTCGACCTTGCTGCCATATCGGCGTCCGCGTCGGCGAAAAAAAGAAGATGATGCGCCGGTTTGCGCAACAGATCCAACAGTCGGAGAGGTTCGCGGGCCGTTTCGATCTGGAGTTCGCAGTCGGGAGCGCGGTCGCCGGCTTGCACTGCACGCCCCGTCTTGCCGGAGACGATCGAGCTTTTCCGGTAATGAATGCCGATCTCGGACATGGTTTCCGCTATTCGATCTTCGAACAAATGAATACCGGTCAGGATCGGTATCACCGCGTTCCTGAGTTGTTGACCAAGCCCGTCCTGTAACGTAGCCATACGCGTGAGTCGGTCGGTGAGACTCAACACCGTCTTTGCCACGGGTTCACGTTCCTCGTTATAACTATTCAGCAGTGAATCCAATGATTTCTGATGGATAACCAGGGCGAGTTTCCAAGCCAGGTTAACAGCATCCTGGATACCCGTGTTCATTCCCTGGCCTCCCGCTGGGCTGTGGATATGAGCAGAATCACCGGCAAGAAAAACACGCCCAACCCGAAACTCTGCAGTCTTTCGATAAGAGATGCGGAAGCGCGATAACCAGAGGGGATCCATCAGGCGTATCCCGGTACTCGTCCTGCTGTCCACGATGGCCTGAATCTCCTCCAGCCGAAGCTCGCTAAGTAGTTGATCCTCCGCTCCCGTCTGTGTGTTCACGATTATCCGGCATCGGTCGTCTCGGAACGGAAAGACCCCCACGATTCCTTCGCCGGCCAGGAACAGATGGATATGAATGTGATCGACAGGCCCGTCCACCTTCACATCCGCAAGAAGAAAGGTTTCCGGGTAGGCGCTTCCTTCAAAGGGCAAGTTTAATCCATGCCTCACGCTGCTGTGTGCGCCGTCGCAACCAATCAACCATCCTGCTTCGAGCTTTTCTTCCACTCCTGCTGAGTTCCGAATGATTGCTTGAACCGCACTGCCCGATTGCGAGAGACCTACCAGCTCTCTTTCGCGTTCCACCACGACTCCGAAGCCCCTCAAATGGTCCGTCAGCAGACGCTCCGTCTCGCTTTGAGGAAGGTTGATCGCAAAACGGAACCGGCTCGGCAGACTGCTGAATCCGATGTACCCGATCTGACCGCCCCGGTCGTAGATAGCGACGCCGTCCAAGGCATGGCCGGCTTCGAGCACATGTCCGCTCAGGCCCATGATCTGAAACATTTCGAGGGTGCGAGGAAAAATAGCCAGAGCGCGGGAAGTAGAAACCGGGGCAGCTGCCTTGTCGATGATTCGACATTTCACCCCGTTCCGGGCAAGTTCGCACGCCATCGTGAGCCCAACCGGACCGGCACCGACGACAAGAACATCGCAAGGAGCGTTCACATTGAGGAATCTTCGATCGCGCTCTTCAGCGTTTTCTCCGGCGCCGCGACTGCTCGATTTTGAGATTCAGCTGAACGCTTTCCTCTTGCAGTCTTCGCTTGAGTTCTGCTCTGGCTTGTTCATCAGAGCACTTTTCGATTTCCTCGGTCAGCCGATTGATTTCTCTCATATGCTCTACCTCAAAAGGAACACAGCCGGAATTTTTCAAGAGAGAAAGGGCTATGCGCTGGTCTTCCGGCCAGCTGAAGTACTCGTCCAGATTCAAAGGTTTACCTTTTCCAGGTAATTCCTCGCCCTCTCTCTCGGCCAGCCATTCTTCAATCAGCTTGTCGACGGGATGAGACATTTTTTCTCGCTCGCAGAGGAAGCTATTTCGTCAAACTATCCTGCATTTCACAAGACAGCACAAACATGGCAGGATGTCGGTGCAAAGACAAAAAGAAGCCCAGATAAATCTCGATCGTTCAGCTCCGTCCGTTAGCGACGGCAACCGCCGCCGAACCCAACCGTTTCCGGCCGGCGACTTCTTCTCCGGCGTCCTTCGCCAATCGTGCGAAGCTCACAAATGAGACAGCTGCGATGAATCCGACCACCAGAAAGGGCAACACGAAATCCGAGACCCTCAAGGTCTCACTATGGCGGATCGCGAGAGAAAGCTGAAGCATGGACGCACCCACGGTGATGCCGAGGCTGAGGGCGATCTGCTGACATACGCTGGTGAAACTGGTCGCTTGGCTCATCTGCGGTTGATCGACTTCCGCGAAACTGATCGCGTTAATGCAGGTAAACTGCAAAGAACGGAAAAAGCCGCCCACAAAGAGCACCGTCAGCATCACGCCGATCGGCGTCGCCTTGGTAAAAAATGCCGGCGAAGCGATCATTGCTCCACTGATTATCGCGTTGAACATCAGCACGGTGCGAAATCCGAACCGTTTCAAAATCCTGCCGGTGGCCGTCTTCATTCCGATCGCGCCGATTGCCGTGACAAACGTCACCAACCCGGAATGGAGCGGAGTCATTCCGAACCCAAGCTGAAGCTGGAGCGGCAGCAGTAATGGCATGGCGCCAACTCCAATCCGGAAAAGGGACCCTCCGGTAACTCCGGCCCGGAAAGTTGGAAATCTCAAAAGCTGCAAATCCAGAATGGGTGATTCGACTCGGCGAGCATGCGATAGGTACAAAATGACCGAGACGGAACCCAGTAAGAAAAGGATTAAGACAATCCAGAGAGGTATTCCGGAGGCGTCCAGTGCTGCAGAGGCTGAGACGAGGCCGGCAAGCCCGATTCCGGACAAGGCAAAGCCCAGGTAATCGAACCGGCTGACGGTTTCGCCGCGAACATTCGGGATGAACAGAGTGGCGAGCACCAGGCCAAGACAAGCCATTGGCAAATTGATCCAGAAGATCCAGCGCCATTTGAAATAAGTGGTAATGAAGCCGCCAACCGGAGGCCCCAGAACCGGGCCCAGCAGGGCGGGGATCGTCAACCAGGCCAGCGCTCCGACTAACTCCGATCGTGGGATCGTTCTCAAAATCACCAACCAGCCCACCGGCACCATCATCGCGCCGCCAATCCCCTGCAATGCCCTCGCCGCGACCAGCGTCCCCATGGAATTG
>JAFAKL010000274.1 GCA_019235445.1 Verrucomicrobiota bacterium
TGCACGTACCCACGCTACACAGATCAATCACATGATTCAGATGATCGAGCGCGCGATGGATCATGATGGATTTTCGGTCATCGAGTGTCTTTCGGAATGTGTCGAGTTTTATCCGGGTGCATTTGACCCAGCCAACCCCCGCAAAGGGGGCGAGTTTAAACTGATTGACGAAAAGAAATGGGATGGGACCTCTGAGGATGAAGTCCGTCACGATGTGACCGACGAGATCGCAGCCTATCGCCTGGCGAATGTGCCTTTTCCGGGACTTTTTGGGGTCTTCTTCGAGAGCGATCGGCCGACCAAAAATGCCTTTGAGCGCAAGTGGGTTGAAACGACGCGCGCGAAACTGGGTAACCCGAGCGATCTGGAATTGCTCCAGAAAACCTTCGATCGCATGAAGTAGGTGGCAGACTGCGGGACGAGTGATGCGAATCTACTACGTGACGCTTAACTCCGCAGAGCAGGCCAGCCAAATCAGTCGCGTGCTTATCGACCGGCATCTGGCTGGTTGCACCAATTGGTTTCCGATCACCTCTACGTACCGTTGGGAAGAGCGTATTGTCGAAGAGGCTGAAACGGTCCTCCTGGTCAAAACCCAGGAAGGGTATCGTGACGCGATCGAGGATATCATTCGCCAGCATATTTCTTACACGAACTTTATCGGTGAGATCGCGCTGGAATCCGTTAATGAGAGCTATGTCAAATGGATGGACTCCGAAGTTCCGAGGAGATTTAAGGATTAGTTAATCTGCGGTTTAACTCCTCTCCAACGCATCGGCGAGATCTCCTTGGAGATCGTCAAAATCCTCTACGCCGACGGAGAGTCTGACCATGCTGTCGTCGATCCCGAGGGCGGCGCGTTGCTCGGCCGGAATGGAGCCATGGGTCATGAGGGCGGGATGTTCGATCAGGCTCTCTACTCCGCCGAGACTTTCTGCGAGCGCGAAAAGCTTAGTGTGTTCGAGAAATTTCCGAGTGCCCGCAAGGTCTGAGTCGAGGTTCATTGTGATCATGCCGCCAAACCCATGCATTTGATCTCGGGCAAGCTCGTGTTGGTCGTGGGAAGCTAGCCCTGGGTAACGAACCGATTGAATTCTGGGATGTTGTTCAAGCCAGGAAGCGAGGGAGAGCGCGTTCGCGCAATGTCGCTCCATGCGCATCGCCAAGGTTTTGAGACCGCGCATGGCCAGAAAACTATCGAAAGGTCCAGCCACAGCGCCTAATGCGTTCTGAAGAAAGGCCAACCTGTCAATGACCGGCGTCAAATCGGGCCGGGCGCCCACCACGACGACGCCACCTACCATGTCAGAGTGCCCGTTGAGATACTTTGTCGCCGAATGCAACACCAGATCGAACCCGAGCTCCAACGGGCGCTGGATCCATGGACTGGCAAATGTATTGTCGCAGATCGAGAGGAGCCCCCGCTCCTTGGCGAATTGTGCCACCGCTTGCAGGTCAATCAGCTTCAACAGCGGGTTGGAGGGGGTTTCGACCCAGACCATTCTTGTCTTCTCCTGGACCGCCGCTTTCAACCGCGAAACATCGGTGAGATCAACGAACGTGAAATCCAGGTTGGCCGATCTCCGCCGAACCCGTTCGAACAATCGGAACGTGCCACCGTACAAGTCGTCGCTGGCGATTACGTGCGCGCCTGAGTCCAGCAGCTCCAAAACGGTTGCCATGGCTGCAACTCCTGAGGCGAAGGCAAATCCCCGAGCCCCTCGCTCGAGGTCGGCGATGCAACGTTCATAGGCCAATCGAGTCGGATTAATGCTTCTGGCGTAGTCAAAGCCCTGATGCACGCCGGGGCTTTGCTGGACGTAGGTCGACGTCTGATAAATCGGTGTCATGATGGCCCCGGTCGTCGGATCCGGAGGTTGGCCGGCGTGAATCGCCCTCGTCGCGAATCCGTACAATCTTTTCTCTGACATCAATTTCTCCTGAATTCCGAAGCCTTCATTTATCTGTGAAATCTGTGTGATCTGCGGTTTATCTCCTCTTTGATCTCTGTCCTACAATCTCCTTCGTAAATAGTTCAGGAGATCAACGCGAGTGATCAGTCCAACCAAATCGGTGCCATTCAGCACGATAGCGACCTTACCGCTATCGAGAATTTTGCGAACATCGTCAAGAGAGGCCCATGGTTGCAAGGTTTCCAGGCGATCCGTCATCGCCGCCCGTACCGCTTCTCGAAATGAACCAACGCCGTCCTGGACCCGGACGAGAAGATCCGATTCGTCAAGTAACCCGACCAGGTCGCCCTGGTCCAGAACAGGTACCTGGGAAACGTCGGCAATACGCATCCGATTATACGCGGTGAGCAATGTATCCGAAGGGCCGACGCTCACCACGCTGCCGTCCTGGTAACGCCGGGAGACCAGATCGCGCAGGTCACCGTATTCCGCGCGAGCAATAAATCCCTGCTCCGCCATCCAGACGTCGTTGTACATTTTCGACAAGTATTTGCTTCCGCTGTCACAGGCGAAGGTCACAACCCGTTTCGGACGAGTTTGCTCTCGACAGTAGTGAAGCGCCGCCGCAAACAAGGTTCCTGAGGACGATCCGCCAAAGATTCCTTCTTTGCGTAAGAATTCCCGAGCCGCCGCAAAGCTCTCCTTGTCAGG
>JAFAKL010000335.1 GCA_019235445.1 Verrucomicrobiota bacterium
ACGAAGGCCTCTCGCGCGGCCTCGATGCGAAGTTTTTCCACGCGCTGTCGCTGTTCTTCAGCGCGCCGGTTCAGGCTGGAAAGATCCACCTCCCGCAAAGCTGGGATTTCTTCAGCGACGGCCTGAAGTGAGCGCCAGAGCGCTCCCTTGCCGTCAATCCCCAAGGCTAATGCTTCCAATTTTTCGAGTCGGGCTAACTGACTTCCGGAGGGATCTTCTAACAGCAGTTTGATTCTCGTCAGCTTCTCACCAAGAAAAGCCGCGCTGTCGCGTACTGGTCCGCTGCGGGAGTTCAGATCGTGCAGTAATCCCCGGAGAACTTCTTGATCTTCACCCACTTCCCTTCGTAACTCTTTGAAATCTTGTTCGCCAGTTTTCCCGCGGTGAGACGAGATCAAGTGGTCGAGCAACTCAATAGCGGCGACCGAACCGGCGAAATGATCCTTCATGTAGTTCGTAAGATGATTCTCGTTCATGATCGCTTGTTCCGTTGGATTCCACTCTCCGCCGAGCTAGGGCTTCAGGACAACTTTGATGCAGCCGTCCTCCTTGTCGCGGAACTTTTTATAAGCGGCGGGAGCCTCCTCCAGGTTGACCCGATGCGTAATGACAAAGGAAGGATCAATCTCACCCGACTCAATTCTATGTAGGAGCGGACCGGTATAGTGTTGTACGTGCGTCTGGCCGGTTCTGAAAGTAAGCCCTTTGTTCATTGCTGCTCCGAACGGAATTTTATCCGGAAAACCGATGTAGACACCCGGAACGGAGACGGTCCCTCCCTTGCGGCAACACAGAATAGCCTCCCGAAGCACGTGCGGACGATCCGCTGCCAAGGACACGACCGATTTGGCTTGGTCGAGTACTGTGGAAAGGCCGGAACTCGAGTGCGCCTCACAACCTACGGCATCGATACAACTATCAGGTCCGCGGCCGTTGGTCATTTGCATCAGCCGTTCCTGAACATTTTCTTTTGCAAAATTGATGGTCTCGGACTTGCCGTGATCGGCCGCCATTTGCAACCGTTCCGGGACACAATCGATGGCGATGACACGGCCCGCGCCCAGCATCCAGGAACTTTTAATGGCGAATTGCGCGACTGGGCCGCAACCCCAGACTGCGACAGTATCGCCGGGCTGGATCTGCGCGTTCTCGGCAGCCATGTACCCGGTCGGGAAAATATCGGATAAGAATAATACTTTCTCGTCCTCCAGGCCCTGGGGAATTTTCACTGGCCCGACGTCAGCAAACGGCACTCTCAAATATTCAGCCTGGCCCCCTGGGAAACCGCCGAGCATATGGGAGTAGCCAAACAAGCCGGCTGGTGACTGGCCCATCGCTTTTTGTGCAATATCCTTGTTCGGATTGGACTTGTCACAAAGTGAAAACAAGTCTCTTTCACAAAACCAGCATGTCCCGCAAGATATGGTAAAAGGCACGACTACCCGGTCGCCTACTTTCAATTTCTTCACCTCGCTGCCAATTTCCACCACCTCGCCCATGGGTTCATGGCCAAGAACATCTCCCTTTTCCATGGTGGGCATCAGACCGTCATAAAGATGAAGGTCGGAGCCACAGATTGCCGTGGAGGTGATCTTCACGATGGCATCCATCGGGTTCATGATCTTTGGGTCCGGAGCCGTTTCAACTCGAACGTCTTCTTTTCCATACCAACAAAGCGCTCTCATACCGCCTTGTTCGTTGGCAAGGGTCCGCGTGGTGCTTGTGATTGTTAGCTGAACGACCCTGAGCGGTCAGTAGTGCAAATCCCTGCGGGACTGGAGAAGCGTGCAGCCCGAAAATATCTCCAGCCAGACAGGAACACAGGCGAGACACCTATGATACTTCGCACCGGTATTCTTTCCGATGGCGGGCACTACTCGATATAACGCGAAAGAGTGATGGCCCTCGACCGTCGTTGAACCTTCACCTTAGAGGCGCCGTGCCGCCCCTTCTGAGTCCTCGGTTTATGCCGAGATTCTGCGCGTAAGCGCCGCTCGATTTCGAGCAAAACGCTGAAAAGACTTTCATCTGTTTGGAGCGGGTTAGATCGTTCCACCAGCTCACTGCAAACCTCACCCTTGTTACTGGGAGGAAGTTTCATTAGAATTTTGAATGAAGGCGTACGGTAAGCGCGATGTGACTACTAGTCACTCAGGTGTTACCCTTAAGAAAAACTCGGGGTCCATAAGGGCGCGGCAGATACCAAAAGCGCGGAACCCGGAAAAACGAGGACGAAGACGAGGAGTCGCTTTTGTCACGCGCTTTCAACGCGTGTCTGCAGTTTGGACATTTCCAACGTCTTTATATCACGCCGAAGGCGCCGACCAACCCCTTCTCAGGTCTCTGCGCCCCATAAACGTTAACTTGTCGCAGCGGCAGGGGTTGCCATGACGCATTTATCCCGGAGGGATT
>JAFAKL010000216.1 GCA_019235445.1 Verrucomicrobiota bacterium
GTGGTAGCGCCTGCGCGATTCGTTGGGTGGACTAAGCGGGGTACTGGGCGGACTGGTGTAATCTTCGCACTAACCGTCAATAGAGTACGGATGCAGGCAGAAAGGCGATGCGCCTGGAGAACCGTCTTCGTAGAAAATAAACATCGCTGCGTAAAAAAAAATTGAGCGTCCGCTGGGTTTATTTGGAAAAATCCTTGCACGAAATCCTCATGTCCTGTAATACCCTATCAATTCGATATTATGTCCGACATTCTTCTGATCTCCGGTAGTCCATCGGAGGGAACCGGCACAATCGTACATCGCGAGCCCATGGTAGCGTAGGCGTCCCTGCCTGCGCCGCGCTGTGCATGGACACACCGCAGCGGACGGAACTATCCAGGAACGTCGCTGATCCTGAGGCGAACTCGTGCGCTACGGTCACCCGCTAACTAGCCAAGGGCTCCGCCCTTGATATCCCTGAAGGCGGGTCGTAACGAGAACAAAATTCTCGTTACGACCCGCATAACGGTCTAAACAGTCAGAGACGCCTGTTCTACCTTCTTCGTTCCACTCATGACCCAGCCAAGCAACGTTTCGCGAAGGGTAACAAAATCCGACGAACTGCGGTCACGCGGCCTGGGAAGAGTACTCCGGCTCTCCGCTATAATCCGTCCCTCTTCCATCACGAGCACCCGGTCGGCAAGCGCCGCTGCTTCCTCGACATCGTGAGTTACCAATACTGCAGTGAATTTTTCGCGCAGCCAGATTTCTTCGATGAGTTTTTGCATTTCCAGGCGCGTGAGGGCATCGAGCGCACCCAAAGGCTCATCAAGCAATAGAATGGACGCTTTACTGGCTAACGCTCTGGCCAGTGCGACGCGCTGACGTTGGCCACCTGAAAGTATTGCCGGCCACTCCTTCACCCGCTGCTCCAGACCAACCAACTGCAATGCTCGCCTGGCCTCGTTCCACCTATCGGGATTCCGTGACGCCGCCAATGCCACATTCTCCAGCACCGTCTGCCAAGGCAGCAGAGCCGCATCTTGAAACATCAACCGCGCTTCGCGATTAGGCCCTCGCAGAGGCGTTCCTCCTATTCGAATTGAACCTTCGGTCCCCGGTTCGAGGCCAACAAGCAAGCGCAGTAAAGTCGATTTGCCGCAACCGCTGCGCCCGACGATGGCGACCAACTCGCCCGGAGCAATCTTCAGACTGACGCAGTCCAACACAACCTTGGCGCCGAATCGCTTTCCAACCTTTTCCAACTCGACCGCAGGAGTCTGACGGACGGCTGCCTTCGTTGTTTGTTTGAATTCTTCGAGTGCAATCATTCAAGACTCCGATCATCTGTAGACAGGATTCCAGCGCAGCAGCCATCGCTCAAGAAGCCCCGTTAAGCTGTCCGCTAATTTCCCCAGCAGCGCGTAAAGCACGATCCCGAGAAGAACGATGTCAGTCTGAAGGAAATCACGGGCGTTCATGGTCATGAACCCGATGCCGTTGTCAGATGCGATCGTTTCAGCAACGATCAAGGTTAACCACATAACTCCAAGAGCGTAGCGCAGACCGACGAGAATAGAAGGCAGCGCACCTGGGAGAATAATCTTTTGAAACAGTCTGAACGGATCAAGCCCGTAGACTCGGCCCATTTCAATTAGTCTGGGATCGACAGAACGGATGCCGTGGAGTGTGTTGATATAGATCGGAAAAAAAACACCGGTCACAATCAGGAAGAGTTTCGCTGATTCTCCAATGCCGAACCAGAGGATGACCAAAGGAATCATCGCAAGGTGAGGAACATTGCGAATCATTTGTACCGAGGAATCGAAAAGTGAGCGCGCCCAATTTGATAATCCATTAAACAAGCCAAAAAAAAATCCCAGCGATCCACCGATGAGGAGGCCGATGATTGCCCGTTTAAAGCTCTCCGCCAGGTGAAGGGGCAACTCTCCCGTTTTGGTGAGACGGATCCCTGACTCGAGGACCGCCAGCGGAGAGGGAAGAACCCTCGGTGAAATCGCGCCGGCTTGTGATAGGAGTTGCCAGCTCGTCAATAGAACAATTGGGAGAATCCAGGGCAGGATCAAGGAATACCATGGCTGCTTCATATCTTTAAAAATCAGAGTAATTAATTTTGCGGCCTATGAAGCAGCTGCTGCCTGGCTCGGCGCGAATTCGTTTGCCACGACTTCGCCGGTCATGGGTGCAGAATAATTCGATTTGTATTTGCTTGGAATTTCGGGTTGAACCGGCAATCGAGGGAAGAGCAGTTCCGCGACTTGGTAGGCCTCTTCCAAATGAGGATATCCGGACAGAATAAACGTATCGATGCCCAATTGCCGATACTCCAGAAGCCTGGAAGCGACGCTGTCCGCGCTACCGACAAGGGCCGTTCCTGCGCCACCTCGAACCAGACCCACACCAGCCCAGAGATTTGGGCTGATCTCCAGTGCTTCTCGCGTGCGCCGCCCATTGTTCCTTTTCTGGAGTTCGAGCATACGGCGTTGTCCCGTCGAATCTTGTCGCGCCAGAGTTGCCTGCGCAGTCTCAACGGTTTGGTCGGTCAAAAAACTGATCAGACGATCGGCGTCCCTCCAAGCTTCATCCTCGGTTTCGCGGACGATCACATGAAGCCGGATACCGAACCGCAATTCGCGTCCGTGCCGAATTGCCGAGTTGCGCACCGAGGCAAGCTTTTCCGCCACTTGCGACGGCGGTTCGCCCCAAGTCAGATAGTAGTCCACGTGCCGTGCGGCTATCTCGATACCTGCGGCGGAGGAGCCGCCGAAATAGAGCGGCGGATACGGTCTTTGAACCCCTTTGAAGATCGCCCTCGCGCCTTGCACCTTGAGATGTTTACCGTCAAAATTCACTTCTCCTCGATCCGCGAGAATTGAACGCCAGATGAGAAGAAATTCGTCGGTTATTTCGTACCGATCGTTGTGTTCCACAAAGACACCGTCCCCGGCAAGCTCGACCGGGTCGCCGCCGGTCACGACGTTGATCAGAATTCGCCCCTTACTCAGCCTGTCGAAAGTGGCAGCCATACGGGCAGCCAGCGTCGGTGAGATCAAACCCGGTCGAACCGCAACCAGGAAGCGCATCTGCCTTGTTTCGCCAATTAGAGATGATGCGGTAACCCACGCATCTTCGCAGGAACGGCCGGTTGGCAACAGTGCTCCATAGTACCCCAGAGAATCCACCGCCGTCGCGATCTGACGAAGGTAATCATAGTCGAGTGGACGCCCACCAGTCGGCGTGCCGAGGTATCGGCCATCGCCGTGAGTCGGAATAAACCAGAATAGTTTCATTGTCTCACGAATGCTTCGTCTGGAAGACGGCCATCACCGGTGCGGAAGAAACCAGTTGAAGGCTTTTTGAGTACACGCTGTGAATTACGTCTACTAAACTGATATGGTCAACAGCGAAGTTAGAGTTGGCCGGTCTCCAGGAAAGTCAGAAGTCAAAAGGCGGAAGTTATTTGTCTTTTGATCGATTGATGATCGTCACGAAAATCGCGATCAGGCGTGTCGCATTTTGTGACGTAATTGTCGGGGCGAACTGGCTTTCCGCCTGTCACTGACAGGCACTTGGGTCCGGCGTCATTTAGCCGCTCGGGTTTCGACGCGAAAGATGCAAGTCAGGCTGGTATCCATGTTCTACTGAAGGTGTGAGAGATCCAAAGCTGGAGACTCCGGTCGATAAGGCGATGGGATTGAACTATATCATATTGATATGGATTTGTCTTTGCTCTGTGCTGCGATTATGTTCGAGCAATGTCAAACGGGCTTTCTGCGGACCGAGATTTTAATTGTGACGCTGCGGTAATAGGGGCCGGTTTTTCCGGGACACTCACCGCCGTGCACCTTGTCCGGTTATCGGGCGGAACGATCTCGGTGGCGCTAATTGAGAAAAAACAGCGGTTTGCTCGCGGCGTGGCGTACGCCACTGAAGACTTGGACCATCTGCTAAACGTCCCGGCCGGAAGGATGGGCGCCTACGCGAAGGACCCGGAACATTTCCTGCGTTGGTGTCACGAGCATCCTGACACTTGCCGCGCGGCTGGCGTGCAGAACGTTTTGGCCGGTTCCTTTGTTCCACGAAAGCTTTACGGCGATTACCTTGAAGAGGTCCTCGAGAACACCCGCCGCCGATGGCCAGGCCTGCAGCTCCTTCAAGAAGAGGTGGCCGACCTGAGGTTAAGACCGAACGGCCAATTTATTGTCGAGTTTGTTGGAGGGCGGACCCTAAATGCCGCCAAAGTGGTGCTGGCGCTCGGCAATTTTCCGCCCGGCGATCCATGGCTTCGGGATCGACGCTTCCATAACAGCCGGCGGTATCTTACGGATCCCTGGGCTCAGTCCACTCTTGAGCAGTTGTCTGAACAAGGCGATATCCTCATCCTGGGTTCAGGTCTGACCGGGCTCGACCTGCTGCTGAGTCTGGCTAAACGCCCCGCCACAGGGGTCATCCACGTTATCTCCCGCCGTGGCCTCTTTCCGCAGCCTCACGCTTTATCCACGCCTTTGCCGGCTTTCATCGACGAAAACGCGCTGCCGGAGACTGCGCGGGAAGCGCTCCACCAGGTACGAAAAGCCTCAAAGCAAGCAGCTGAAGCAGGGAGTAACTGGCGGGCCGTCGTCGACGCCCTGCGGCCATCCACGCAGAAGATCTGGCAACGTTGGGATTGGGTGGAGCGACGCAAGTTCCTGCGCCACCTGCGCGCCTATTGGGAATCCCATCGCCACCGTGCCTCTTCTGAGGCCCTGGCCGTCAAAAAAAATTTGGAAACTTGCGGGCGCCTTGCCTGTTACCGTGGCCGTGTTCTGAGCATAACCGAAAATGACACGGGCTTAGAGGTTGAGTTCGCTGAGTTTCGTCGCTGCGAACCAAAGCGTTTGCAGGTTAGTTACGTCGTGAACTGCACCGGGCCAGAGTGCAACTACCACAAGCTTAAAGACCCATTGGTGATGCAGTTGTTTCTACGCGGCTTGATTACGCCTGATCCGTTGTTTTTGGGTATCGAGGTCGGTGTGGGTGGCATCATTTACGACGTGCACGGACGGCGGGTTCCAAATCTGTACACGCTGGGCAGTCCGCAAAAAGGGCGCTTGTTGGAAACCACCGCTGTTCCGGAATTGCGTTTGCAAGCGGAGGGCCTCGCCAAGCGTCTGTGGCGCGAAATTCGCCGATCGGAGCCAGCCGGCGTCGAGGCAGGATTTGGTAACCCCGCACTGGCGTACGAGATTTAGCTCAAAACCAAAGAGAACTGACAAACCCAGGAGGGGTACTCTCCTGTCCCTGGAATTTGGACACTGCTGTCTTTTCCAGCAGCGAAGCTGCGTTTCAAGACAGCCCAGGGCGAAGCCCTGGGAAATAAAACAAAATAGCCTTTAGCGTTGAAAGCGCGTGAAAATAACGTCATTACATGATGTTGTTAACGCGTGCCGCAATCCTTGGCAAAAATACTGACCCACCTAATCTTCTCGACAAAGAATCGGGAACCTCCACTGGGTCGGTAACGACCTCCGCCAACGAACACACGCTTATTTGGCCGCGGTGTTGAAACATACGCAATGTCCCGCTCTCATCGTTGGCGGCGCTGCCGACCAGGTGCATATCCTTTGCCAGCTGGCAAAAACGCAATCGGTTTCCTACATCATGGAGCATCTGAAGGCATCTTCCTCAAAATGGTTGAAGACACAAGGAAGCAGCACTTTCAGTTGGCAACGGGGTTATGGCGCTTTTTCAATAAGTCACTCGCATGTCGAGTCGGTTACCTCTTACATCGAGAAGCAAGAACAACACCATCGAAGGATCAGCTTCGGGGAGGAATTTCGGGTAATCCTCAAACGTTATCGGGTGGCCTTTGACGAACGATATGTTTGGGACTAGGTCAACGGTTGAGACGCACCTTCGGTGCTTGGAATATTGGGGAACAGTTTCCTAGGGCTTCGCCCTAGGCTCGCCGAGCGCGTCAAGGAACCGGAGCCAGGCAAAGATTGGAAGAAGCCGCCAACCAGATTTCCAATGCCTTCGGCGAGGCACTGGCGATTATAGTCGAGCGGTTGGCGAGTGTGGGTAGCTATCGACTTAGCAACGGCGAGTGCTTCGCGCAAGCCTAGAAAAGAAATTGCCACGGCACTGCCAAACAGGCGGTTCACCCACTCGAATTTGATTTCCGGGATGTGGAACGACGGCAAGGCAGCCGGAAGAGTTCCAACCACAGAGATAATCGTCTTGCCATCTGGCTTGGGTGCCGACCAACCAAAATAGGTCGCTACCACGGCGGCGATGATTAGCGCCGCCAGCATGTCTATTTGCAGTAACTTATATCGGTTCGTCACCCTGCGCAGGACCAGCGCCACCAAGAGCGTACCGAGGCCGAGACTGGCGGCATAGAGATTGAACGGGCCGCTTTGGGTGACTGTTTCCGATAGGCGTAGCAGCACGGAATGATCGCCGCCTCCCGTTTTTGCTACCCCGAGGAAATTGCCAACCTGGCCGATGGCCACCAGCAAACCAGCGCCCGCTATGAATCCAAGCACGACCGACTCGGAAATGTATCGCGTTAAGTCCCCCAGCTTGAAGACCGCAATCAAGATCTGGACAACGCCAACCATGATTCCGAGGAGGAACATTGCTTGATAGGCGTCGAACCGCGCTTCGAACCCGCTCAGCGCGCCGAAGACCACAAGCGAGATGGCGTTTGTCGGCCCGTTTATCAGGTGGGAGGATGAACCGAAGATGGAAGCAACCAGCGTGACGACGATGGCCGAGTACACCGAAGCGAGGATCAACTCCGGCGATGAGCGCGTAGGCCATTGCCTGAGGGATCGCAATCGCAGCGACCGTGGCGCCGGCCACAAAATCGCAACGCGCGATGTCCCACGTGTAATTGAAACGTGGATTGAAGCTCATTTGGATTGCGCAGAGTGAATCATCTCGAATATTCCATTGTCGCCGAAGAACCTTGCCTGTGCGTCAGCCCAGTCTTTAGCAACAAGCGTTACCGGAAAGAGTTGGATATTCGGCAGCCGATCTCGATACTTTTCAAAATTGCCTCGTTTATCGGCCGGTAACCATTTTTGGCAAAGATCTCCTGGGCTGAGTCGGTGAAAAAGGTATGCCAGGTAAGCCTTGGCTGCGAACTCCGATTTGTGCTTCTCTACATTCACATCAACCCACTGACAGCGCCGATTTGAAAGTCCGGTGAACTCACCGGTTTAAAAACCGGATACGGAAAGGCGGTGTTTTTCTTCAAAGGTTCACAAAGAACTTTTCTTCGTTTTGTTCTTTCTTCGCGTTTTCTTGCCTTGGGCTCTAATTTTCTT
>JAFAKL010000134.1 GCA_019235445.1 Verrucomicrobiota bacterium
AAAAGCGCGTTGCGCTTCGGTCAGATCTCCGCGGAGAAGAAGCAAAACGCTCCGATGCCGCGCCGCGAAGGCCGGTCTGCAATAGAATGCCCCGCCGGTGCAGGCCGCGTAGGCGTGATAATTGACCGGCGGATGGAGCGTTTCGTCTGGCCGGCCAGGTCCGTCCTCAAAGCTTTGATCGGGGTCTCGCCCGCCGGGGTTCAGCACGGCGAGCCCGGGGAGCGTCGCGAAGTTCACAGGAGCTGAAGTCTAGCTGCAATTGGCTGCAAGCCGCAAGGCAGACGGGGGAAAAGAGGCGTATCGACTGTCCGCGAGGGCGAAAAGTGGATAGGCCTGGCCAGACTATCAGGCGGAGAGACCCCTCTCACTGAGTGTCTGTCAGTGGCACGATCAGCACAGGGCATCTGGCCCACTGCAAAACCCCGTCAGCCACGCTGCCCAGGAAAAGGTGGGAAAGGGGACCTCGGCTATGGGATCCGAGAACGATGAGATCGACGCGTGAATTCTCTGCCTGCGACAAGATCAGATCGGCCGGTGTCCCCTCCAGCTCGACAATGGTTGACTCCAATCCGGTCGAAGAAATCATCTCTTGCAGGCGTGCGAACTTCGGGGTGAAGTCCGGCGGAGGAAGTGGCGGGAGGTTCTGAGGAACTGGATTTGCGTCCGAGCCGCCGCCGATACCCATGAGTGGGGGAACACCTTCAAACACATGTACCAGGATGATTTTGCTCTGAAACGGTTTGGCGAGATGAACTGCTGCTTTGACCACTCTAAGAGTTACGTCGGAAAAATCGACCGATACGAGAATTGTCTTCATGAACTTCGGAACAGGACACTAGAAGCCAAGATACCGTGAATTCAAATAGGAAGAACACGTCGCATTATTCAGGCCTTGTAAATTTTCCTGACATTAAAGAATCCGTGGAGAGCTGGAGTATACCATCTGGCCGAACTCTTAGGCTTTCCTAAATGGGCTCCGGTGGTTATGTTACCTTTTTTCGATGGCTATCGGTTCTTTCCTATCGGAGGACGACTGGCGCGACCTGTTGCGTGAGATCCACAATCGGCAGGTAATCCCTTTCGTCGGGCCGGAGCTGGTGACTGTCCCTGACCCGAACGGGAACGAACAGTTACCTCTCCATCGCGCCCTGGCTCCTCAGCTTGCCACCCGGCTGAAAGTGCCGGTCAGAGACGGAAAGTCTATTTCCCTGAACCGTGTCGCGTGCGAGTACTTGCTGTCCGGCGGGTCGCGTAAGTCGATTTACATAGAGATGTCGGAACTTTTGGAGAAGCTCGGGGCTTCCCCGCCTCGCGCTCTTTGTGACCTGGCCTCGATCACCGACTTTGACCTTTACCTTTACGGGGCGATTGACTCGTTGCTGCCTATGGCTCTGGAGCAGTCCCGGCCTGGGTTTCGGCGTCAGGACCACGTGCTTTCCTACGATTATAAACGCCCGGTAGACGTGCCTGAAAGGATCGATCCAGCGCTTCTTTATCACGTCGTTGGCAGCCGCCTGACTTACCCCAATTTTGCCGTTTGGGAAGAAGATTACCTGGAATTTATCTGCGGTTTGACCCGTCACCACGCCCAGCTGGAACGCCTTTTCCTCTTGCTCAAAACCCGATATCTTCTTCTTCTTGGCTCGCCCTTTAACGACTGGATGGTCCGGTTTTTCCTTTTCCTCGTCAAGGGAGGGAGGTTCACCGATCGGCGCAAGGACGACATTCAAGCCTACCTCGCCGATCTCCCCGAGAACTTGGGAGAACCACTGATCTTTTTCTTCAACAAAGTGGTGGGCACGACGCGGATTATCCAGGGCGATCCGGCTGATTTCGTGCGCGAATTGACCGAGCGCTGGAACAAAGAATACACCACCGTTGCGACCGGGCAGGACGTCTTAGTTCAAATGCCGGAAGAGATGCCGCGCGGTGCGGTTTTTATCAGTTATTCCAGGGACGATATGGACGCGGTAGGAACCCTGGTGCGCGGGTTGCGCGCCACCCAGATTCCAGTGTGGTTGGATAAACAGCGGTTGCACGCCGGCGAAAATTACCAGCGGAATCTCGAGTTTGCAGTGAAAAGCGGGTGCAGTTTTTTTCTGTCGGTGATCTCACGGGCCACGGAGTCCGATCCGAATCGCTTCGTGCACACCGAACGCCATTGGGCGGCGCAACGACATGTCGATGGGTTTGTCTTTTATGTCCCGGTTGTGATCGACGACACCCCGGAGCCCAAGTTGGAGCCGCCGAGTTTTGCTAAGATCCACTTCGACCGTTTGCCGAATGGTTCAGTCACGACCGCATTTACGACCAAGCTCCGGAAATGGTTGGAGGAATACCGGGTAGCGGGACAACCCCGGGACTGAAAATGGCTGCAACAGTTTCGCCTCAAGGCGCCGCCAGGGCCATCGTGGATCCAGACCACCCGTGGCTCGGTCTGCATCCATTTACTGAGGAAAATCAACACTATTTCTTCGGACGAACCGCAGAGATTCGCGACATCTTTTTACGGGTCCGCGAGAATCCGCTCACGGTGCTTTACGCAAATTCCGGTCTTGGTAAGACCTCGCTTTTGCGGGCCGGCTTGATCCCGAAATTGCGCGTCGAACGTTTCCGACCGGTTCATTTGCTTTTGGATTTCAGTTCGGCTTCCCCGTCTCTTGGCGACCAGGTTCGGGAGGCGTTGGCGACGGTTTGCGCGGATTCTGATTCGGACGCGGACGCGTTGCTGGAGCGATGGCGACCGCTGCGCAGTCTCTGGGAGATCTATGCACACGAAAGATTGAGGCCGGCACAAATTGCGGATCGACCGCCTGTGCTAATTTTCGATCAGTTTGAGGAAGTGTTTACCTTAAGTGGTCAGGAGACCGGAGAAACCACAGCCCGAAATGCCGAGGTGGTCGAACTCTTCACCCAAATCGCCGACCTGGTGGAAAACCGCGCACCGGCCGGGGTGCAAGCCCTCTTACAGAAGGAGCCCCAACGCGCGCTTGACTACGATTTTGGTACGACCGTCGCCCGGGTCGTACTCGCGTTGAG